>JAIVWA010000223.1:0-7292 GCA_049190255.1 Gammaproteobacteria bacterium
AAATACCAGGCGTTTATAATAAAGACGGAGCGAAGCGACACCATAATTTTAGGCAATTTAGGCATTTTAGTGCATTTTAGGCACTTTCCGGTTTATCCGGGTTAGGGAGGTTTTGTATGCTACTAATTGGTGAAAGTTTAAACGTAATATCCACAAAAATCGGCGCGGCGTACAAGGCACGCGACCCCAAGCCGATCCAGGAGGAGGCCCTTTTCCAGCGCGAAAAAGGCATGGATTATATCGACATCAACCTCGGGCCGGCCAAAAAAGACGGGCATGAACTGATGCCCTGGGTGGTTAAAACGGTCCAGGAAGTGGTCGATGACATCCCACTGGCCCTGGATACGTCCAATATCGACGCTATTTCAGAGGCCCTCAAGGTCTATAAGGACACCCCCCAGCCCCCGCTGGTCAATTCCATCATGGTGCGCCCCGAGCGTTATGAGCCCATGGTGCCCCTGGCCGTGGAGCACAATGCGGATTTTATTGCCTTGATGTGGGGTCCGGAAGGTTTGCCGCGTGATGAGAACGAGCGTGCGGCTCTAAGTGTCGAGCTTCTGTATTTTGCCAACGAAGCCGGAATCCCCAATGAAAAAATCTGGGTGGACGGCATCGTCACCCCGCTGAACATTCAGCAACCTCAACTTATCTGCCTGATGACGTTTATGGAAATGCTGCAGGATATTGCACCGGGCGCCAAGAGCACCTGCGGGCTGTCCAATATTTCCAACGGACCGCCTGACAACCTGCGTCCCATTCTCAATCAGACGTACATGGTGATGCTCCAGAAATACGGGATGCATTCGGTGATTGCCGATCCGCTGGATGATCAGCTGATTGCCATTGCCAAGGGCCAGCGCCAGGATGTCGTGGATCTGATTTACAGTACCATGGACGGCAACGCTCCGGCGATGGATACGCTGTCCAAAGAGATGCAGGATTACGTCAAGACCGCAAATATTATTCTCGGCAAAACCCTGTATTCGGATTCGTGGCTTGAAATATAGTCGGGTTGCGGGTTACGCGTTACGTGGTTCGCGTTACGTGTATCGCGGTGTGAGTTGCGAGATACGCGTTGCGGGTCTTTCGATTTTGGATTTGTGATTTCTGATTTCGGATTGGAAAGAGATGGACTGAGAGTTACGGGTTGCGGGGTGCGAGGTCCGGGTTACGAGTTGCGTGTTTCGAGACGCAACCCGGATTTCAATTAGTTTCAGGTGTCAGGCTCAAGTAGGTTTCAGGTTTCAGGTGTCAGGCAGCTGGGAATGCGGAATTCGGAAAATATGAAAATCAGACACTCAGCCAGCTCCTTTTCCGCATTCCGCATTCCGAATTCCACATTCATTGACACCTGAAACCATAAACCAGCGGCCAGTTGCCAGTAACCAGCGACCAGTCACCAGCAACCAGGAGAGCCACCATGCCCCGCATTGACGATTACATCAACGCCTGTAAACTTGCAGTTGAAAAGCTGTCGCAGGAGTCATTTGAGACCATAGCACAGCGATCCGGTTTTGAACCATCGGATGGCCAATCACTGAATATCCCTTTTTTGGACCGCACTTACCTGGTGAGCACCCCTCTTTTTGAGTTCAAAGATCAGGCTGACAGCGAAAAAGAGATTCCTATTCAGGAACAGGTCCTGATTTTGCACTACCTGATGGCGGTTGAGGTGCCGGATTTAACCGGACGCTGGATTTCCTACCGGGAAATCCCCGGAGCTTCTTTTTATTTCGGCGCCTTTGTAAAACGGGCGGTGGATCCGCTAAAAAAGGTTTTTGGCCAGAATATTGCCGGCTTTTCCCGGGCGGCCGAAAAACTTGGGGCCCGAATAATTGAAAACGGAGATGCGGGATTTGAATTCAGGGTCCTGCCCGCGGTACCTCTCCAATTGATTTTGTGGGAAGGTGACGATGAATTTCCGGCCGAAGCCAACATCCTTTTTGACGAAACCATCGGCCGGATCCTTTCACCGGAAGACGTGGCCTGGCTGGCAGGAATGGTAGTTTATCGTCTGATCGCTCTCTCACGTTAAATTATAACCTCAGATACTGGTAGGTTTCAGATGTCAGCAAACAAATTTAGGAATTGCGAATTCAGGAATTCAGGAATTGAAGGTATTCTGTCATTTTAATTCCTAAATCCCTCAATTCCTTAATTCCTCAATATTTTTATGTTCGTTCCTGACACCTGACACCTGAAACCTTATATTCCCATCCTTTCCTTGAAATTCCGCCTACGCTCTGCTATTCTTGTTAAATCTTTAAACCTGATGATTAATTGTCCGGGAGATCAGCCCATTGAAAATAAAATCCAAAGCCCTTGAAGTCAACCTGGCCGATTACCACGTTGACGTTGCCGTAGATGAAAAATATTCCGTTCTCCAGGAGGTAATGTCCAAATATTATGGCCTGATGGAGGGGTTGAATATTTTTTTAAAGGAGCTTTCCCATCCTTACAAAAATTGGAGATTCATTGTTACCGAAGCGCGAAGATATTCACTGGAATATTTTCATCTTCTCAAGAACCATCCCGGCGGGCCCGAGGCGGCAAGCTTGCTGTTCGAAATTTTGTTTGACGCCGTTGAAGCTAGCAAGGACAAGGAAGTCCGAGACGATGCCGTTGATAATACACTGTTATTCATACAAAAAATAGTGGGTGAGGCCGGACCGCATTTCGAGCAATTTCAGCCGGTTATTGATAGCGGCTTTGATCGAATCCGTAAATTGCCGGACAACCATTTTTCTCTGTTTGTGGATAGTTATTATGCCATCAACCGGCTGGCCGGGACCTTCTTAAACAATGCGCCGGAGTCTTGCAAAGATTTTAAAGCCCTCAATCTTTTGCTCATCAAATATTACGACTATACTTACCGTTACTGGCTCAATGAGGCTGACCCCCAAACCTGGTTCGAAAAAGAAGCCTTTGAAATCGATGCCAAAATCAATTTTGCGGATTATTTTAACGCCATTTCCCACCGCCGGATCAATGACTGGAAGAATCAGCTGGATGGGTATACCAATGATACCCAGATCGAATCCCAAGAGATTTCAAAACGGCTGCTGGAACTTCCCGGTTTTGGCCAGATGGTGGATGCCTACAGACAAATTCCCCGCCGAATACTGCAAAAAAGCGCTAAAGACGGCCGGGGCCACCACTTCAAATTAATTTTTCTTTTTCATATAATGAATCTGGCCGGATTATACTTAATCCACGAAGAAACCCTGCGGGATATCAACCTGACCCTTACCTGGATTATCGAAAATGAAAATTATAGCAAAATTGAGAATCTGATCCGCAAGACTTTCAAGATTTTAAAAGAGCAAACCCGGATGTATCAGGCTACAACGCTGAATTGTGTCCTGAACATGGGCAAGGGCGTGTTTAATACCGATGAGATTGATCTTGTCAATTTCTTCATCGACTCCGCAATTGATCTGGGCTTTCAGGCACCCATGCTGCAGGGCGTGGACAATGACTGGAAAATAAGAGTTAACAGCGCGCATATTCTGAACATTCGAACCTGGCTTGAGCTGATCGAGGTCAATCCGAAATGGTCTACCCGTCTTCTTTCAGGCCTGATCATTCACCTGTCCCTTTGTGGCGTTTTTATCAGAGATATCGATATTTTCCCCCGCGACATCACCCGATTTTTGAACAGCCGGATTGGTCCGGTTTATAACCTGGCCAAACAGCTCACCCGGCTATGTCCGGCTTTTTATAATGATATCGGCGCTGAGGGGCAATTAAGGGAAATATCCACCCAACTTGATGAAATCACCCATCGTCGCGACAGACTTATTCATTTTTTAAGAAAGCAAAGTCATGTTGAGAGCAGCAATCAAATTGTTCCGTTTATGGAGGCGACGCTGCACTTCTGGCTGACTCGCGACAAGACCGGCCTGAAGCCCTTCGTTCCGCCGAACATATACGAAGAGATTGACGACCAAGGTATTTATGTTGACGGCGTTAACAAGATTATCTCTTTTTTTGCAGAAAACGGCATTCGCATTCCCGGTGAATTGCTGAGCCTTTCAGATCAAAGATTAAAAATGCTGCTTGATGGGATTCCCGGTGTTTCTGACATCGATCGAAGGCGGGTTGAACTCTCGATTGAATTCTATAAATTGCTTCATCAAAAATACAGTTTTGACTACATTGAACTGGGAAGTTATATTGCCCAGCTTCGAACTGAAGCCCTGCCGGATTTTAATCGTGCTGAGAAAGTCCTGGCCGAGCCCGATCTAACCAAAAAGCTCTTCATGCTGCTGGATTATTTGGAAAAACTTAAAGCTGTCATTTTGAGTGAGCAGCAATTTGAAATCAAAGAAGACATCTATAAAAAACGGCACATCACCATCGATATACCCTCCACCTATGGCAGTTATCACGAAATGAAATTTGACTGCCTGGGACTCACCTTTCGTCTGGAGACGCTGGTCAATGTGCTGTTTGAAGACCTCATCCGGGATATCGATCTCAATTTAATTACCAAAGCCACTTTTTATCAAATATACAGCCTGTTGAGATTGCTCGACAAAGCGCTGAAACTGGACGGTATATCTTCCGTTGAAGTTGAGCGCCAATTGGAATTTTTAGCCCATTCTCTGGAAGTGAAAGGCTTTACCCAAACCCAATATCTGGATATATTCAAAGGTTTTGCCCAGGCAGTCAAAAATATTATTCACGACCATTTCCATAACATCCACGGCCAGAATCTGAATCGAATTCTTTCTCAGATTCCCATCGAACGGGTATTGCCCAAATTTCTTCCCAGCAAATACCTGGAGGATCGTGAGAAATTGCAGCACCGGGTGTCCGAGATATTTTTTCGCGAGCAGATTGCGCTGTCGTTGGGGCTGCAGCAACTGGATTTTTTTCTAAGCCGTATTCTGACAACGCTTTTCCAGCAGTCAAATAAGCTGCCCAAGGATAAACTTCAAAAATTACTGCTCTACGATCCCCAAAATGCCATGACCCCGATAGATTCGGCCCGCAGCCGGGTGACCGGCATCATCCAGCTGGGCAACAAGGGCATCAACATGGTTCAGCTGAAGAATTTAGGTTTTCCCGTCCCCCCCGGATTTATCATTACCACCGAAGTGTTTCGCTGCCGGGAGATCATCGACAGTTATCCGCCGGCTACGAAAAACTTCCGGGAGCAGGTGGCCCTGAACATCGGGAAACTGGAAAAATCCAGCGGCAAGATATTTGGGGACCCTAAAAACCCCTTGCTGTTATCAGTGCGAAGCGGATCGTCTATTTCCCAGCCCGGAATGATGGATACCCTGCTGGATGTGGGGAACAATGAGGAAATTGCCCAGGGTATCGCTTTAAAAACCGATAACGTCTGGTTTGCCTGGGACAGCTACCGCAGGTTTCTGCAATGTTATGGGATGGCGTTCGGACTGCAGCGCGATGATTTCGATGCCATCATCAGCGACTGGAAAAACAAGCTCGGCATTCCTTACAAAAGGGAGTTTAGCGGCGAACAGATGAAAGACCTCAGCCTGGCCTATAAAACGATGATTAAAGATGCCGGAATTGAGATCCTGGAGAAACCATATGAGCAGTTGTATCTGGCAATCAAGACGGTGCTGGATTCATGGGAATCTCCTAAAGCCCGGGCCTATCGCAAAATAATGGGAATTTCAGATGACTGGGGCACGGCTGTCACCCTGCAGGAGATGGTTTACGGCAATATTTCAAGCAACTCCGGGTCCGGTGTTATTTTTACCCATAATCCCAGGTGGTCGGGGGATACCTTAAAACTATGGGGAGACTTTACCATTGGGAATCAAGGCGAGGATGTCGTTTCCGGACTGGTCAACACCAATCCTATTTCGATTTTTCAACAGGATATAGAAATGCGTGAGACCGATGTGACCCTCGAAACCCACTTTCCTGATATTTACAAAGCCCTAAAAAATTGGGCCCATGATTTGATCGACAATAAGGGGTGGAGTCCCCAGGAAATGGAATTTACGTTTGAAAGTCCGGAGGTTGACGATTTGTATTTGCTGCAGACCCGCGATATGACTATCCGGGAGAGCAAAAAAGTTTTAACCTTTGATTTCGATGAACAAAGTAAGGCCATGTATTTAGGCCATGGTATCGGGGTGAGCGGCGGCGCCATGAGCGGTCGACTGGTATTTAACCTTCAAGAGATCGAAGCGTGGCGCCTCAAGGAACCGGATACCTTTTTAATTCTTGCCAGGGCAGACACCGTTCCGGACGATATTCGAGAAATACATGCTGCCGACGGTTTACTGACTGCCAGAGGTGGTTTGACATCCCACGCAGCCGTGGTGGCGCACCGGCTGGGAAAAACTTGTGTCGTGGGATGCGGGGACCTGATATGCGATGAGCGCAGAAAAAGTTGTTCATTTGATCAAGTACTTTTAAGACCGGGTGCCCACATAAGCATTGACGGGCAGGAAGGTTCTATATTTAAAGGATTGATTAAGGTGAAGGAAGCGTAAGCCGGATAAACCGGAAATTCGAAGCACGAAATTAGAAATCCGAAACAAATTCAAAAATCCCAATGTTCAAATTTTCCAAACACCCACTTTGCATCGCAGTTCTCATTGACCTACTTGTTTCGGTAATTTGAATTTTGGTCATTTGATATTGTTTCGTATTTCGATATTCGGATTTGCGGTAAGCTAAATCAAAAAAGGAGAATCCTGATTATGACGGCTGCAAATATCAATGGATTAAAATTGGGCGTCAACGGCTTCGGTAGAATTGGAAAGCTTACCGTGTGGCATCATGTGGCCCGTAAGTATTTCGATGAAATCGTAGTCAATATTGGTCGTCCGGCCGGGGTATCACTTGAGGATGTTGCGCATTATGTGGAACGGGATTCCACCTATGGTTTGCTGCATGGATATCTGTACGGCCATACGGGGCAGCCGGTGATCAGCAATTTGGATGAAGACGGCGGTACGATGACAATTGATGGTGTCAAAATTCGCTTTCTAAGAACACACCGGAATCCGGCTGAAATTGGTTGGAGAGAGCAGGACGTCAGGCTGGTTGTCGATACCACCGGACAATTTCTTGACCCCACCCTGGATGCGGAGTATCCCCAGGGTTCGGCCCGGGGGCATCTGGAATCCGGGGCAGAGAAAGTGATTCTTTCAGCCCCCTTTAAAATCAAGGACAAACGGGCGCCAACGCCGGACGATGCTGTCACCACCGTTATGGGAATTAACGGCAATGATTATGATCCCCGGCGACACCGAATCATCTCGAATGCTTCCTGCACCACGACCTGTTTGGCTCACATG
>JAIVWA010000224.1:0-7252 GCA_049190255.1 Gammaproteobacteria bacterium
GGCAAGAAGAATAAGTGGATAAAGGCCAAAATCAAGCTGCCCAGGGGTTATGATGCCGGAAATATCGATCTGTCCACCGTATGTATTTTCCCGGCCGGGGAGAAGGACGCCGTGGTGAAAGTTGCTGATACAGATCTCAAACATGGTTTGAAGGCCAAAAAATCGAAGAAAAATTATAAAAGTAAAAAAGAGCTGACCGTAAAATTTGACCGGCAGGCAGTTATGGGTTTAATAAAAAATCCATCAAAGAAAATGATAATGAATGTTCAGGGTTATTTATACGGCGGGGAGATAGCATTTTCAGGCGCCGGCAAACTGAAGATCAAAATGAAGAAGGGAAAGGGAAAAGAATTGTAACGGTTAAACGAAAGAGGGCAGGGCCGAAAGGGCTCTGCTCTCTTTTATATGTATATTACGGCTTTTTGAAACTGGTTTTTACAACTTCGGCCATATATAGAATGTCTGTGGCAAGATAGCCGGCCTCATCTTCTCCGATATCTCCTTTGGGCCTTACCGAGGCTAATCTATCTTTGACGGATTCATAGATTATCTGTATGTTTTCAGGCAGATCATCCGGGTTGATGTCTTTTAGATGATCACGGTAGGCGCCGTAGACACACACGCGAACAGGGTTATTGTCGGATTTTACTGTTTTAGCCGCATCAGAGAATTTTTTGAGCAGATCGGTCATCGATTATGCCTTCGTTTTCTTATCGTATTTTATGAATTGGAAACTACCTAGCGCCATTCACTATTCGTGGATGAACACTATTAAATAATATGATTTTATCATGAAATCAATTAAAAAAACCCGCTCTCAATTTGAGACGCGGGTGTTTTTATTTTGCGGAAGAAACTTCCGGGCCCTGAACGACAACAACGGCTGCAAGGTATCGTCGCACCATGGACGGACATTTCCAACCGCCCCGGCTCGCCGCTATTCGGGAAATATACACAAGCATTTCATGTATGGTGACGACGAGAGCCTTCCGGAACACATCACCAAATACGGGGATAAGGCGTGATATCGAGCTTTTTAATATCTATGATTTATCAACCAATGAGGCATATCTTTTTTGAATTTCTTTGTAATGTTTATCAAACTTCTCTAAATCATTGGGAGTGAGACGACCATCCAGTTCCATTTCCATATTCGACCACTTGGATCCAAAAGAATCCAATTTCGCTTTCAATTCGGCTTTTTTTACTTCGTCTGCTGCAGCGTATTCATCCACCGTGTCGCTGAACAGCTTCAAAAAATCCGACATCATCTGCTTTTCTTGCGAGCTCCCGCATCCAATGACGAAAGCCAGTCCGATAATCGCCGAGAATACAATTACATAGTTTAGGGTTGATTTGGTTTTGAACATCTTCCACCTCCAACAAGAAATGATAAAATAGGGTTAATGAATAAAATTCAGCAACTGCAACCGACCCGATCGATTAGAGTTGGTTCAAATGAATACATGATACAATTTGAAAATGCAAGGGAAAATTGTCCCATTTCTAATTTTTTACGGAATATTCGCTAATTTTTCGGTTTTGGTGGGTGTGGTCAGATTGGGCGGTTTAATTTTTCTTTCCAGATACGATATTCCCCTATTTCCTTACTAAGAGAATTCATTATGGTTGTTAAGACTACCAGGTCATCTAAATAGCCGGCAACCGGTATGAAATCCGGAATGAAATCTGCGGGCAAAATGAAATAAAGCAGGCCGCCGCCGATCATGGCCACATGGGTCGGGTGCAATTTATATTTTCCATCGACGGCGTCTTTGAAAAGCGAATACAGTACCCGAACTCTTTTTAGAGCCGCTTTTAATGCCGGATAGGCTTTATCGAATTTTTTCCGGATGGCCTCATCATTTATATATTTGTTGAAGTCCTTTCCGTTTGTGTATCGAAGCATCCGGTCATAAGTTTTACGCTGTTCGGGATCCCCCAGTATGTGGTAGGCCTGATTCAGGACTTTGGTTTTTTCTTCGGCTTCTTCGGTGCGGTCAGGATTTTTATCCGGATGCCATTCTTTGATCTTCGCCAGATAAGCCTGTTTTACAGTTTGCCGGTCTGCCTTTGAATCTATTCCAAGCAGATTATAATAATTGGTAAATTTGTCGGAGGCGCCAGTCATTTTTAAATATCCATTAATTGCGATGCATCAGGGTTCGGTGCGTCGATTCGTCACATAGGCAACCACTTCGCTGGTGGATAGGCGGCGGCTTCCGGGGCCGACCCGGATGTAGAATTCTTCCTCTTTGCTGATTTTAAGAAAAACAGGTGATGGAGAGGGCTGGCATTCGATAAGCAACACCTTTTTGTTATCCACCGGTACCAGTTGATACCCGATAAAACCGGCATGCTCGAGTCCGATATGCTGCTGGATCCGGTTATTGACATGCAACAGGTATTTGTCTTCATTGTCAAAGTTATCCGCTTCTGTCCCCAGGATATCGCCATTGTCCTCGACTCCCACCAGGAGCACACCACCATCGGTATTTAAAAAGGCCGCAACGGATTTAAGCCAGGCCTTATCGATAACTTTTTCAGAACGGTCGGTTTTAAGATTCCAGCGCAGGGTGGATTTGAACTCAACGCGATTGTTTTCGCCGCTGCTGATAATTGATTTGATCCTTTCCGTCCGCGTGTCCCTATCGCGGGAACCAGATTCCAGCGTAGTTGCAAGCTCTTCGGCGAGCTGCTGATTTTGTTCCAGCAATTCTTTGTGCTTTCGATGGTTATCGAGTTGAATGGAAACGCGAGCAATGATCTCTTCGGGATCAAAGGGTTTGGTTATAAAATCCATGGCACCCATTGACAGTCCCCGCACCTTTTCCTCGGTGCTTTGCAGGGCGGTTAAAAATATGACCGCCGAGTTTCGGGTTGCCTCATCTGATTTTAACCGGGCGCAGGTTTCGTAGCCATCGATACCCGGCATCATGATGTCGAGCAGGATGATGTCGGGTTTTGCTTTGCGGGCTATCCGCAGGGCTTCTTCGCCGGACCGGGCAACCAGCAATCGGTAGCCCTGGCCATCGAGCGTTTCAATCAGAAGTTGAAGATTGATGGCGTTGTCATCCACCAGTAAAATGACGGGCTGTTCCGGGGTCTCCGCATTTATTTCAGTCATAGGCACATATCCGTTTCAATCATTTCTGACGCCGGGGCGACGAGAATCCCATTAGATCCCCCCAACATTTGTAAACTTCATATGGGAAAATACACTTTTTTGCAACAAGTCGATTCATACCAAATTTAGGGGACGTCCGTGGCATTTGGGCATTTCTGGAATTTTTATTTAATTTGCCATCATCTTAAGCTGGTATATTGGAAAATACCCTGCCTCAAATATCAATATGCCACGGACGTCCCCTAAATTACAGAAGAATGATCGGGTCAAATTGAACCATCCAGCTCATCTGCTACAGATTTCTTACAGGCCCGGCAATAACCATACAGACCGCACGGCGCCATTAAATCCCTGTTTTGGATTTCTTCTTCAGTCCACCCTTCCATATTTAGGCCTCCTGATCCGGATTATCCTGACTGAGCTTGACCGCTGTGCCGTAAACCAACAGTTCAGCTGCACTTCCCACCACACTCGTCGTCATATAGCGAACATTGATTACGGCGTTCGCCCCCATTTCGACCGCCCGGGCAGTCATCCGATTCGTAGCTGTGTCCCGAGCCCTACCCATCATCTCAGTGTACTCCGTCAATTCGCCGCCCAGAATCAGCCTGATGATGGCGGAAAGATCTTTGCCCAGCCAGATGGCATACACCGTATGGCCCTGGACGAGACCAAAAATTTCTTCGATCTCCTGGCCAGGCAGGGCGGCTGAAGTCAATAGCAACGCCGAGTGATCGGACGCAGCCGGTATTGTCTCCTCTGTCGATTTCTTCATGATTTTTTGTTCGAGGGCCACCGTCAGCAAAACCACCAGGATACCGCCCAAAAGGCAGAAAATTGCAGTTTTAAGCCACCAGGGTAAAACCGGGTCATCGGAAACGATAACGTACCAGGGTATTCCGGCAAATACTGCAGAAAAGAGCCCAAGAACGAAGGCCAGCGAACCGATGTGTCGAAGTATTGTCATATCAATTCTCCTTTTGGCTTAAACTCATCCAATCATTGCTGTCAACATCGAGATGGATCCGCCATCGAATCCCTCGACGGGAAATCGGTTATGGAGAGATGAAAACAGGCCCCGAAGAGATAGCAGGATAATATATACAATGAAATAAAGGGTCAACATTATTGATAAAATGAGAAGGAATTTTAAAATTGTGGCCTGCAGGGTTTTACTTGACTCTTAAAGCCCCCTTGTGTTTTGGTAATAACGTATTTGATTTCAAAAAAACTTCTGTAGCACCTATCGACCGACATACTCGCACCGGCAGCGAATCATTGGAGTGCCATGAAGACATGCAAAGCTTATTACAAGTCACCACTGGGGCTCATTGAAATCGTTGGAAGTCTGGACAGCATTTTAGCGCTGAATTTTGTGGAGGATATGATGCCGGGGGATGGTGAACTGACCTTCTGTGTTAAAGAGTGCTTCAAGCAATTAAACGAATATTTTAAAGGTCAACGCAAAGAATTCTTTCTAAACCTTCAGCCCATGGGCACCGATTTTCAAAAATCGGTATGGCGCCAATTGGAAAAAATTCCTTACGGGGAGACAACCTCTTACGGAGAAATCGCCGCCGCCCTTGCTAAACCCAGTGCCAGCAGGGCTGTTGGAAACGCCAACGGGAAGAACCCGATCGCTATTATCATCCCCTGTCATCGGGTTATCGGCAGTGATGGGAGCCTGACCGGATACGGCGGCGGGTTATGGCGTAAGGAGTGGTTGATCGGGTTTGAGAGGGGGGCATCACAACCACCCGGCGATATAATCGCCTAGGATCGGTTTTAAATTATATTTCGTGGTTCGAGCATGAACTTAGTAGCCGAACCTTCTGATGGCCTTGGTATCCTTACGCCAGTTTTTCTGGATCCTCACGAATAACTTCAAAAATACTTTGGTGCCCAACAGCTGTTCGATTTGTTCGCGGGATCGGGTGCCGATTTGCTTCAGCTTGCCACCGTGTTTGCCGATGATGATCCCTTTCTGGGAATCGCGCTCCAGGTGAATGGTGGCCTCGATCGAGATGAGCCGGCCCTCCTTTTTTGCTTTAAAGGTATCCACGGTCACCGCGGTGGCATAGGGGATTTCTTCACCTGTCATCCGAAATACCTGTTCGCGGATCAGTTCGGCCACGATAAACCGTTCGGATACATCAGTGAGGGTATCTTCCGGAAAGAAGGGCGGACCGTTGGGTAAAATCTTTTCTATGGCCGTAATCAAGTCTTCCACCTGGGTTCCGTACTGGGCGGATATGGGCACAACATCCTTGAAACCGTAGACCGAAGACCACTTCGCGATGATTTCAAGCAAACCGGATTTTTCGATCAAATCGATTTTGTTCATGGCCAGGACAACCGGTTGCTTCTGGCTCTTCAGTCTTTTTACAAGATATCTTTCCGCATTGGGATCCGGACGAGAGACATCCACGACCACCAGGACCAAATCCGCATCGCCCAGGGCGGATAAGGCGGTATCCACGATACGCACATTCAGTTTGTCTTTGGCCTGAAACACGCCCGGCGTATCGAAAAAAACCATCTGTGATTTCGTGCGATGCAGCACGCCCAGGATGCGGTTGCGGGTGGTCTGGGGCTTTTTGGAAGTGATGGATATTTTTTCCCCCAGCATCCGATTGAGCAGGGTCGACTTGCCGGCGTTGGGTGCGCCAAGAATTGAGACGTAACCGGATTTAAAATCGGCATAGGGGCCGTTGATGTTTGTCATTTTCTGTATGCCTCCCGGCGATGGCTGATTCTTAAAATAAGAGCTGTATCTCCGATGATAGAATAAATTACCCGGTAATCTCCAACTCGAAATTTTCTTAAACCGGAGAATTTCCCGGATAAAACGGGAAAGGATTCTGCTCTGTCCGGAAGCTCTTCGTCAATTTTACTCAAGATTCTCTCAGCTTGATCCTTGTCTATCCTCTTGAGATCACGCGCCACTGATTTTTTGAAAGCGATTTTAAAGCTCAAGTTCTTTCCTTATGTCTTCCATAGAGATGATCGGATCAGTGGTATCGTGTAACCGGTCATAGGCAACCTGCAGATCTGCCAATTCGGTCAGATACGATTCTAATGCCTTCTGGATATGAAATGATTTAGGTCTCTCTGTTTCTTCAGCAATTTCAGATAGTTTCTCGGCAAGTTCGTCAGGAATTCTTACGGATAGTGCAGTGCTCATACAAAACCTCCATTGTATTTAGATGTAATACATTGTAATCATTCTGGGGGGGAATTACAAGGCCTATTGGGGCGAAGCCCTAATTTGTATTATCTTTTTTGATGTTTGTCAGGGTCAAAATTGCATCCCAGACGGCATCCTTGCCCCGGCGGGTTTTGGCCGAGAAAAGGATCACATCTTCTTGTCCCACCGCCAGGGCCCGAACGATGGCGTCCTGCTGCTTGATCAGTTTGGTTTTGGAGAGCTTATCGGTTTTGGTGAGTACCAGTATTTGGGCAATCGAAAAATGGTCGAGCCAGTGGATGAGATTCTGTTCTTCCTCCCGGGGCTGGCGCCGGATATCCATGATGATGACCACCCCTTTCAAAGTCTTGCGGGAGGAAAGGTAGGTTTCAATCATGGGGCCCCATTTTTTCCTGACCGACACCGGGACCCTGGCATAACCATAGCCGGGTAAATCGACAAAGGTCAGGTTTTTATTGATGTCGAAGAAGTTAATCAGTTGGGTACGCCCCGGGGTGGAGCTGGTTTTTACCAGGTGTTTGCGGTTGACGATGGTGTTGATCAGGCTGGATTTGCCGACGTTAGAGCGGCCGGAAAAGGCAATTTCCGGTAAAACAGCCGGCGGATACTGGGATTGTTTAACCGCGCTGGTGACAAATTCGGCCGATTTGATGATCATGGGCATGGCTGCTGGATCCCGGTCGTTGGCAATTGGTGGATGGTCTCTGGCCACCTGTAGTTGGTTGCCCGAAAATACTATGCATAGGGCATGGCACAAAGGGCATAGCGTTAAAAACTGATACCATAGAAACTACGGTCTTGCACCCTATGCTCTATGCACTTTGCGCCATGCCAAACCTTCCACCGAATTTCTTGTTTCCCGTTTCGGTGATTATTGCAATTTTTTCAGATACTTCTCCAACCGGTCCATGCCTTCT
>JAIVWA010000225.1:0-7222 GCA_049190255.1 Gammaproteobacteria bacterium
CCAGCTGGGAAGCTTGGAGGTTGGGAGGCTGGAAAGCCGCAATAGAGCTTAGCTTTCAAGCCTTCCAGCATCCTAGCCTCAAGCCGATCAAACCAATAACTATTAACGATCAGTTATCCAGTGCACGATTGAGTTCGCATAATAGGATAACACATCATACTCCTCAGGGACAACCTTGTATATCCCGTCGGATTCAACAACCAGATGTCTTAATTTTAGCATATTTAGTGCGTCTAAAATGGTTTGGACCCGGCTTCTGGTTGTAACATACACCGGCACCCCGTCGTCCTGAAGTTTATCGATTAATTGGTTGACATGGGCCTCAACTTCGAAAGCGCTCAAACCCTGATCGCCGGTTTCCCTCATAACCGTTGCCACCAGAGAGACCGGCAAAACCGGAACAACCTGTTTAATGTCGGACATGAGCCGCCCGGCAAGTTTTTCGATTTCAGAAAAACGCGCCTCCCGTTCCATCCGGCTGAAATCAATATCGTTCTCCTGGCAGTATTTTCGCATGGAAATCTGGGGCCCAAAATTGACACAGGCGTAACCAAAGCGTTGCCAGCGACTCAGGATCATCAAAAAAACGCAGCGCCAGATAAAGCGCAAAGTGGTCCTGATCGCAAACCAGCCACTTCTTCGGGAAGCTTCAGGATCCAACGTTCGCAGCAGGCTTCGGTCTTCCAGGGTTCGATCGTAGTTAATTCCCACCGGAATGAAAACTAGATCCCGATCCCTCTGCGGCTCATAATTGCGCAGCATGTAATCAAAAATACCCAACTTCGGCGGCCGCAGGCGGCCATCGCGACTGAGCCCGCCTTCAGGAAAAACGGCCTGGCACACGCCTTCTTTGGTAGCCATGCTAATATAGCGTTCGAGCACCCGCCGATATAATGGGTTGCCTGATTTGCGACGTACAAAATAAGCTCCCATCGCCCGGATCAGGGTTTGCAGCGGCCAGATTTTGGCCCACTCTCCCACCGCATAGGAAAGCGCCGCCTTTTCCGCTGCCAGAAAGGCCACCAGGATATAGTCCATGTTGCTGCGGTGATTCATCACAAATACGACCGTGGAATCAGGTGCGATACTTGCAAATTCCTGGCTGCCGGCAAGGCCGATGCGCACGCGGTATAAAAGGCGGGCGATTTTTTTTGCCAGCCAGTAGCCCAGCCGGAAATAAAGATAGGCATTAAAAGAGGGAACGATTTCTTTGGCGTAGGACACAACTTCGGCCTGGACGACTTCACGGGGGCATTGCCGTTCAATCGCCTTTTGCTGGATGGCTTCGATAACCTGGGGGTCGTACACCAGGCGATCAACCAGGACATGGCGTTTGGTGATCTGAAACGGTTTGACCTTAACATCCAGCCGGATGCTGATCTCATCGATCACCCGATTAATCCGTCGCCGCAAAAACCAGCGGGTGCTGGGGATCAACACACGGTCCAGAATGGCCCAGATGGCCACAGCCAGTAAAGCTAAAAACAACCAAATTGAAATTGTGACATGACTGTCCATGGCCACCTCCTTAAATATTTAACACCGCGATGATTACGAATAAAGTCATTATTGTTTAGACATAAGGTCCTTGTCCAGAGGGTTGTTTCACCGCAGAGATCGCAGAGCTCGCTGAGATCGCTGAGATCGCTGAGAAAAAACCAATAATTATTTTATTTAACTCTGTGGCCTCTGCGTGCGGTTAATAATATTTCAGCTGCACAAATCTATGTCTAATAAATTATGGCCTCATTAGTAACTACCAAAATATATCTCAAATGGATCCTTAGCCAAATCTTATCTCCCCTGCCCGCAGACATGCCTGAAGATGGTTGCCTCCGTTGGTTCCCGGAGCAGGCCCCAGTTCCGGAACTTTGTCCTTGCAGTATTCTTTAGCATAGGGACAGCGGGTGTGAAATACACAGCCGGGAGGCGGATGCACGGGAGACGGGACATCCCCGCTAAGGATCTGCTTTTTCTTTTTGACTTCCGGATCCGGAACCGGAATGGCGGACAATAGCGCATGGGTATAAGGGTGAACCGGGTGTTGATATAATGTATCGGCATCGGCCCATTCGACAATCTTACCCAGATACATCACCGCAATATAATCGGAAATATGTTTGACCACAGCCAGATCATGGGCAATGAAAAGATAGGTCAGATTCATTTCTGACTGCAGCTCGAGCAGCAGATTTAATATCTGGGACTGAATGGAAACATCCAGTGCAGACACGGGTTCATCGCAAATAACCATTCGGGGCTTTAAGGCAATGGCGCGAGCGATTCCAATCCGTTGTCGCTGGCCGCCGCTGAACTCGTGGGGGAAGCGGGTCAGAACATCTTCATCCAGGCCAACCCGGTTCAGCAATTGTAATATCTCCTCATCCCGGTCTTTGGGTGTGCCGATCTTATGGATCTCAAAAGGTTCCTGCAAAATGTCGCTGATCGTGTGACGGGAATTTAAGGATTCAAACGGGTCTTGAAATATCACTTGCAAATCACGCCGCACTTCGCGAAGACGCTGCTGATTTAAGCCGGACAAGTCCTGTCCGCCAAAGATAACGCTGCCACCGGTCGGTTTGTACAGTCTGGCAATGGTCCGTCCCAAGGTGGTTTTGCCGCAGCCGGACTCACCCACAAGGCCGAGCGTTTCCCCTTCCCGGACTTTCAGGGTAACCCCATCCACTGCATACACCCAGCCGACTCTGCGCCGGAAGATACCGCCGTGAATGGGGAAGTACATTTTGAGGTTGTTGACTTCTAGTAGATAATCATTCATATATAATGCTTGTCTAAAATTCTGTGCAACTGCATTTATTAAGCTGGCTACTACGATTCGATAAACTGTTAGTACAAATAACAGGCTGCAAAATGATCTTTACCCACTGAAATCATGGGCGGCGGATCGCCGGCGCAGATGTCCATCGCATGCGGACATCGGTTGCGAAATCGACAACCGCTGGGCAGTTCATAGAGGCTGGGCACGATTCCCTTTATGATATTGAGTTTGGTTTTGCGCGGCGTTTCCAATCGCGGAATGGAATCCAGCAACCCCTGGGTGTAAGGATGTTTGGGATTTTTAAACAGCTCGATTGCCGAAGCGGTTTCCGCAACTTTACCGGCATACATGACCACCACATCCTCACAGGTTTCGGCAATCACGCCCAGATCGTGGGTAATAACGATGACGGCCATGCCGGTTTCACTCTGCAGGTTCTGCATTAAATCCAGAATTTGGGCCTGAATGGTTACATCCAGGGCGGTCGTCGGTTCGTCGGCGATCAAAATATCCGGTTTACATGCCAGCGCCAGGGCAATCATCACCCGCTGTCGCATGCCGCCGGAAATTTGATGCGGATATTCTTCCATTCTTTGCTCGGGTTCGGGAATGCCTACTTTTTGTAAAAGTTCCAGCGCTTGCTGCCGGATTTCATTTTCGCTCATTTCTGAAAAATGCAGTCGATAAACTTCGCCCAGCTGCTTGCCGATCCTGTGAACCGGGTTTAGCGATGTCATGGGCTCCTGAAATACCATCGAAATTCGTTTACCCCGAATTTCATGCATTCTTTCGGCCGGAAGCTGGACGAGATCGGATCCATTGAACAGTATTTGACCGCTTTCGATAATGCCGGTGGGTTTCGGCAACAGGCGCATGATGGAAAGGGCCGTAACACTCTTGCCGCATCCCGACTCGCCGACGATTCCCAATGTCTGCTGTTTTTTTATATGAAAGCTGACATCATCGACCGCCCGAATGCGACCACCCTCGGTGTCAAAAGCCGTGACCAGATTTTTAACTTGCAATATAATTTCGCCACCAACCATAGCTGTATTCACATTTAACGAAAGATTAAGCCTCTATCCAATCCGAAATCCCAAACCGGCAATCCTTAACCAGGATTAGTTAAATGGTTGATAAGTTAAATAGTTGATTAGGTTAGAGGATTTCAGCCTATTTGACTAACCGACGTCCTCGCAATCAACTCAATCAACTTAATCAACTATATATACCCGCACCTCGTAACCCGCAACCCGCAACACGACAATGTTTTTATAGTCCTGCTGCTTCTTTGGCCGGATGTGACTTTAGATATTCCAGCCGGTTCAGACCGTTGACATAGGCTCTGGCACTGGCCGTAATAATATCCGGATCGGCACCCTTGCCCAGTGCCGTCAGGCCGTTTTCCCTCAAGCGCACGGTGACCTCACCCTGGGCGTCGGTACCGACGGTCAGAGCGCTGATGGAAAATCGCAGCAGCTCGGATTCGGTGCCGGTGAGATTGGCGATGGTGTTAAATGCGGCGTCGATGGGTCCGTTTCCGTAGCCCGCGCTTTGGACAGATCTTCCCTGTATTTGCAGTTTGACACTGGCCATCGGCAACACGGTTGTCCCGGCGATCACATGCAGATATTCAAGCTGGAAGACATCGGAGGTGCGCAGGATGCCTTCGGTTACAATTACTTCCAGATCTTCGTCCACAATATGTTTTTTCTTGTCGGCCAATTCCTTGAATTTTTCAAAAACAAGATTGAGCTCCTCGCTTGAAAGATCATAACCCATATCCTTCAAATGCGCGTGCAGGGCGTGTCGGCCGGAATGCTTGCCGAGGACCAGTTTGTTTGTGCTCAGACCGATGGTTTCCGGCTTCATTATTTCATAGGTCATGCGGTTTTTTAGGACGCCGTCCTGATGGATGCCGGCTTCATGGGCAAACGCATTGGCCCCCACGATGGCTTTGTTGGGCTGAACCATGATCCCGGTAATCATGCTTACCAGGCGACTGGTCGGATGGATATACTCGGTGTTAACGTTTGTAGTGGCGGGAAGAATATTCTGCCGGGTGTGCAGCGCCATAACGACTTCCTCCAGGGAAGTGTTGCCGGCCCTCTCACCGATGCCGTTGATGGTTACTTCCGCCTGCCGGGCCCCGGCCTTGATGGCGGCAATGGTGTTGGCGGTTGCCAGTCCCAGATCATTGTGGCAATGCACGCTAAAGACAGCTTTATGAATGTTGGGGGTATGGCTGATGACATAGCTTACCAGATCCGCAAATTCTTCCGGTACGGCATAACCCACCGTGTCCGGAAGATTAACGGTGGTGGCGCCGGCTTCAATGGCAGCCTCGAATACCCGGCACAGGAAATCGCGGTCGCTGCGCGATCCGTCTTCGGAGGAAAACTCAATATTGTCGGTCAGGGTTTTGGCATATTTAACGGACTCCACGGCTGTTTGGACAACCTCATCCCGGGACATTTTCAGTTTGTATTCCAAATGGATATCGGATGTGGCGATAAAGGTGTGGATCCTTGGCTTGGCCGCGTGGCTGATGGCCTGCCAGGCCCGATCGATATCGTCTTTGGATGTGCGGGCCAAGGCGGCGATTTCGGTCCTTTTCAGTTTGCCGGCAATCCGGGAAACTGCCTCCAGATCACCATCGGAAGCCGCCGGAAATCCCGCCTCCAGAACATCGATGCCCAGTTTTTCCAGCTGGATGGCCAGCCGCAACTTTTCAGCGGTATTCATGCTGGCGCCGGGAGACTGCTCACCGTCTCTCAATGTTGTATCGAATATGATTACGCGATCGGTCATTTTTTTACTCCTATAAGGTTAGTTAAATAGTTGACTGGTTGATTAGTTGAATAGGTGAGGGCATTCCATCCTTTTACAACTTGGCTAATTAACCAGAAACCGGGAGCACAGGCCGCAGGAAGCGGTTTGTCCTAACTCCTGCGGCGATTTTTCCTTTTTGGTTAATCAATGCGTTACTCCTTATAAAATTCCACAATCCACAATCCCAAATCCGCAATCGAATCGCTCCATTACTCCAACGACGTAAATGATACGCGATGTTCCTTTCTGGAGACAACCTGGATTCCTGTTCGCTGAATGGGGCATTTCATTTCCTGGGTAACATCAAAACAAACGGAATGCCGACCAACCCCATGGCGGCACTGATCAAATAGGCGGCATTCAAACCGATGCGGTCGGCGATGAATCCGACCACGACCACCACCGCCGATCGGGCAATAAAAGAGATCATCATAAACAGCCCGTTGGCGGCCGCCGGACTGTGCCTGGCATTTTCCTGGACCAGGGCCAGCATTACGGGGGTGGTTGACAACAGGGTGAAACCGACAACCAGCAGGGCGGCCACCCGCAGCCAGCCGCCGGTTAAGGTGAAAAGGAACAGGAAAAGAGGTGCTCCCAGCAGGGAGGCCAGCAGTGTTTTCCGGCGACCAAACCAATCACTTATGGAGCCGGCCGTCAGAACGCCGGCGACCCCGGCGGCTTCAAACAGGGTCAGGGCGATGCCGGCCAGCCACAGGTTGCCGGTTTCCATTTTGATATAGGTCGGCAAAAAAGCGGTCATGGAGGCATGCATGAAACCGCGGGTGACCAGGATTGCTGTCAGGGGCAAAAGAACATGGCGCAGGCTGCGCCATGTTTCCAGGACCGATAATTTGCGCCTGGAACCTACCTGTTGGACCGGGATGTTGCGAAGTTTAAAATATAACCAAACCGATGAGAGTAAACCAAAAATCATTACCGGATAAAAATCTTCCAGGCCAAATAGTGAAACCGCGGCTACCGCCACCAGAGGACCGACAGTCCTTGCCAGTTCGCCGCCGGTCATGAAAAAACTCATTCCACGGCCCTTCCTGGCAGCGGACAGATCCGCGACCATCACCGGTGAGGGCACATGAAAAACGGAAACACTGATTCCTGTTATAAATAAAAGAATAAGCAGCACACCATAGCCGGGCGCCATTCCGATAAGGCTCATGGGCACAGCTGTCATGGCCGGTGCCAGAATAACAAAATAGCGCACACTGATGCGGTCGGCCAGCACGCCGATATAGGGATTGAGCAAGGCCGGAATTTGCATGACCGATGAGAGAAAGCCGGCCTGGGTCAGGGACATGGACAGCTTTTCAATCAAAAGCGGCAGGAGGGGGGCCAGAAAACTCGAATAGACGTCATGGACAAAATGGGCGATGGACAGCACCAGGATTTTTCCTGTTTGAAAATCGCCGTCTCCGACTCTGGGGCTTTGATCTGTTTGTAAAGCGGATTTTGATTCCATTAATTGATCCTCAAATCATCTTCATCTTTGCGGCGAAGACTATAGCAACTAAGATTTTGGCGGGAAGCTGTCAACAAAAAACGGGTTCATAGGTTCAGGGTTCAAGGTTCTGGGTTCAGGGTTCAGAGAACAGGGTT
>JAIVWA010000226.1:0-7187 GCA_049190255.1 Gammaproteobacteria bacterium
TTTTGGACAATTATGGAGATGACCTATGTTTAAAAAATTATTGTTTGCAACTACGGCATCACCCACCTGTGACAATGCGGCCAAAGTGGCGTTTGATCTGGAATTGAAGTGGGATGCGAAACTCATCATCCTTCACGTGTTCGGGATCCCCAGTCGCGGTTACAGCCCTTTTGTTACCGATGCCAGGACCGGTGAAGCCGAAGAGCCGGACGCCGACTATGCGGATTGGGTTAAAGAGGAGATGAAGAATACCTATGGGGAGCTGCTAAAAGACAGTGAGAACAGCGTGCTCGAGGCGGTTGTGGGAGCGCCGCACAGGGAAATTCTCCGAATGGCCCGTAAGGAAAAAGTAGATACGATTATTATGGGCGCTCACACAAGGCAGGAAGACGTGGGAGCAACCCGTTACCGGGCAATTGCCGGCAGTACGATGCAAAAGGTGGCCAAAGCGGCCCGCTGCCCGGTTGTGATTATCAGCCGGCCGTGTACCACTTGCTGGAAACTGTTTTCCAACATCGTCATCGGCCTCGATTTTTCCAAAGCATCCCAGTACGCCTTTTTGTGGGCTTACAAGTTGGCCAGGGAAGTTAATGCCAGACTGCATATTTTTCATGCCTGCGATATCGGCTCCGGTAATTTCGGCGAAATTCAGGGACAAAATGAGATTGAGCAAAAGATCACGGCTGCCAGGGAAAAGATCGAAAAAACCTATATATCCAAAATGAAAGGCTATGATAACTACGACATCGAGGTATGGGAAGGAATTCCCTATGTGGAGATTTTAAAGTTTGCCCGGGAAAAGCAGGGAGATCTGATTGTCATGGCGCATCACACCAGGGATATTGATCCGGAGCAAGCCCTGCTGGGCAGCACAGTGGAGCAGGTCGTACTAAGGGCTGCCTGCCCGGTGGCCAGCGTAAATCATCCGGATAAGGTTGGGGATTTGGATGGATGACGTTGGAAGTCGGAATGGGGAATTCGGCCTCCGGCCCATAGGGGCTTACGCCTACGCCCCGGCGGGAATGCGGAAAGAAAAGACATTCGACCTTCTTTTCTCCTTCCTCAGTCCTTTGTCATCTGACCTCTGACCTCTGTCCTCTGATCTCTGTCATCTATTATTAGTTTAAATCTAAGTACTCCAGGATACCCCTATCGAATTTTTCGCTAAAGGCTTTGTCGACCTTTTGGATCGGGTTGGCACCGAGAAATTTGAGTAGATTATCCAGCTCGGCTTTTCTATCCCCGGCAGCGGATATACTTTTTAAATTGACGATGTCATCTTCGATGTCAAAATACTTCAGTTTGTCAACCAGGGGCAACTGCCAGAACAGCAGAAATCCCCGGTCCGGAAAATCGACATCCAACAGCCGGTAGCAATACTGCATAAAAGCCTTTTCCAGGTTATGACGGATGGCGATGATTTTTTGTTTTTCATCCTCCAGGCTTTTCCGGTCGCACGGCTTTCCGAATACTTCGAAGTACATTTTTATTTTGGGCTCGGTGCCCGACGGCCGTACCGTGACTTTTATGCCGGTGGTATCCTTTGTGTTGCCAAGGTTATAAATCAACATGTTGCGGGCAGATGTATCGGTTTTTGAAAGATGGGGCTGCGGTTCTCCCTGCAGGCGATCCAATTTTTCTTTAACGACAAACTTGTCAAGTGATTCTATCTGAGTTCCTCTCAGATGATCCATGATGTGAGCAATCTGTTCCATACCTTTGGCGCCCAGCAAGCGGATTTCGGTCAAATAATTGTGGCAGTAACCGTATGATGCGTAGATGTCGTTGAGGTCATCCAGCAGGGTTTTTTGCTGCTTTTTCAATTCGGCGGCATGTTCGGATAGCCAGATGGCGGCACAGGCTGCATCTTTATCGCGGGCGTAATTGCCGGTCAGATAGCCGTGGCTTTCCTCGGCCCCAAAAATAAAATCATCGATTTTGCCGTCTTTTTCAATCCGGTTCATCACATCGGCAATGTATTTGAAACCGACAAGAAGATCCCCAATGGTATGGACACCGTTTTTCTCGGCGATTTTCTGCATCAACGAGGTGGTGACATCCGTTTTGATGATGGTGCTGTTCCGGTTTAGGCGCCCCAGGGATGCGTATTTTGAAATTGCATAGTTGGTTAGAATGATTCCTATTTCATTGCCGGTTAGAAACTGCCAGGAATCGTTATGTTTTAACATAAGGCCGATTCGGTCCGCGTCCGGATCGGAGCTGATCAAAATATCGGCATCGATTTTTTCGGCAAAGGGCAGCGAGCCGGCAAAGGACTCGATCACTTCAGGATTGGGGATGTTAAATGTTACATTCTCAAAGGCACCACTTAAATTTGATGTCTCAGGATCAAGGGTGACATCAAAGCCCAGCATTTTTAGGATCGGATAGACAGATGTGAGACCGGTGCCGTGGAGCGGAGAATATACAATCTTGATATCACGCTCATCCGACAAAGACACCGGACAGACGGCACGATGATAGGCGTCATCGACCTCTTGGCCGACAAATTCAATTAAACCTTTGGCTGTGGCCTCATCGAAATCCATCATTTTTATTTCGTTGATGTTTCCGCTTACCTCGTCGACCAGGGTTTGATCTTCGGGGGGGATTAATTGTCCGCCGAACTGGTCATATACCTTTTTGCCGTTGTCGGTGGGCAGGTTGTGACTGGCACTGAACATATCGCCTGAGATCGCATTCAGATGACGAATGGCATAGGATAGCTCCGGTGTGCTGCGCACACTTTCGAACATGTAAATTTTAATGTCATTGGCGGCATACACTTCGGCGGCTGCCCTTGTCAGCCGGAGACCGTCGAGGTCCATTACGGGGTTGGCAAGCGTGTCATCGTATATTCCTTTTTGGGTGTATTTTCTGACATCAAAGGTCAGTACCACCCCCCGTTGTTGGGCCTCCTCTCCATATTGTCGTATCAGATACTGGGAATGTCCCTGGGCCGAAGCCTGGATGGTCCAGGTGTTGATGCGGTTGGGACCGACACCGACCAGCCCTCTACGGCCACCGGTGCCGAAAGGGATCACCTGATAAAAGGAATCCAGTAAAAAGTTCCAATTTTCTGTTTCAATTAAATGCGCAATTTGAGGGACATAGTCGCTAAAAGAATCATCGGTTAACCAGGCCTTAAGCCATTTCAGGGCCGAATCGACATACTTCTGCGATACCTTCAAACTTTCGAAGCCATTTTCTGCTTTTATAAGCAGACCATCCACATTCATCATTTAATACCTCGCGATCATTTGGTTCTGGAATCCAGAGGAAACTTATCCATTCCGGAGTGTTAAATTTCACTCCAGTACTCCAACGTCGAGATTTCCCCAAATTTAAGTAATTGTTATGTTGCCTTTGTGACTAATATGCAAAATTGTTACGCTGTAATGTAGTTACGAATCTTCTGTCGTCAACCAGACATACTGGTAAGATTTCAGGGCAAAGGAGTTCGGATCTATCCGTTTACCGGAGATTAAATCCGTCATCCGGTCGGAAGTATCTGCTCCCGTCAACGACACGGTGGTTTCAGCGGAAGAAATATTTGTCAAGGCATAGATGATTTGATCCTCACAATAGCGTTTGATGGCAAACACTTTGGGATCTATTTCAAGTATTTCAAAACCGGCATTGGGATGAAATGCTTTCTGGGCCCTGCGCACCTTCATCAGGTTTAAGTAGGGATAAAAAACCCGGGAGCGAAATGAGGCGGGATCGTTTAATTCGGTTACCAGGGTGTCTACCTGAAGCTTTTCCCGGTTGATGGTTCGGGCCCTTCCGGTCTGTTTAACCCCCGCGGTCCAGTTCCGTGATCCCAGAAGGCTGTGGATATAGGTGGCCGGGACCCCCGGCAAGGCATATTGGATGGCCTGGGCCGCCAAAAATTTATCGGCATTGTCGGAGTTCTTGGAGGCTAAAATAGCATCAACATAGGTGATGTTTAATTCATAGGGACTGTCGGAACCATCCGGATTGCGCTTGTAGGAAACCTGGCCCTCGTTGGCTTTGACAACATCAATGAGGGCATCCAATTCCTTGGGCGGCAAAATACCTTCGAGGGGACGAACCCCGATACCGTCGTGGGAGGCGGCAAAATTAAAAAAGGTGTTGTTGGGAGATTCTAAATGCAATCCCCGGGCCCAATCGGTGAGAACCTTACAATTTTCGTTGACGAATGAATAAAAGAGCAACGGCGGAAGCGTGAAATTGTATACCATTTGGGCTTCGTCGCGGCCGTTGCCGAAATAGCTGACATTTTCATCATGGGGGACATTGGTTTCCGTTGTAATCATGACATCCGGCGCGACAATATCCAAAATGGCGCGAAACAGCTTTACCATGGCATGGGTCTGTTCCAGATGAATACAGGTGGTGCCGATTTCCTTCCATAGATAGGCGATGGCATCCTGCCTTAGAATCATGGCGCCGTTTTGGACATAAAATAAAACCACTTCCACCATCCTGGCAAGTACGTCCAGGCTCTTAAAATTAAAATCTATTTGATCGGCGCTGAAGGTGGTCCAGAGATGAACACTTTGGCCGTCCTGTTTTTTATATTCGGATAAAAGCGGCAAAGACCGCGGGCGGGTAACCATGGATAAATCCGTGGCCGGATCCACATTGATGGCAAAATCTTCATATCCGGGCTTACCTGCCAGGTAGTCCGCAAACCACTGGCTTTGGGAGGAAAAGTGATTGACCACATAATCAAACATGAGCTCGAAATCATTGCCGATGGCTTTCACATCCTCCCAGGATCCCAGTTCGGGATCAATGGCAAAAAAATCCATGACGGAAAATCCGTCGTCAGAGGAATAGGGGAAAAAGGGTAAAAAATGAATGGTCGATATGGCGTCTTTCAAATAACTGCCGGCAAATTCATGCAGTGTTGCGATGGGGGCCTGGCCCTCCTTTTTCAAAGAGTCGCCGTAAGTGATTAAAACGATATCTTCCTGGGAGAAAAATCCCTTTTTTGCTTTGGGGGTGGCCGGAAATTTTTCTATTATCGGAGCCAGGCGCTCCAGAGCCAGCTTTCCGGTTTTTTCACCATATATTTGATTGAGCAAATGTTTAACGGAATCCATGCCGTAAACCCTCCGGGTTTCGTTATTGGTTATTAGTTATTATATCAACCCCCGTTGCACCAGCAGGGCGCGCAGTCCCCGGTGAAGGACCCTGTAAGAAAAATATTCCAGGCCCAGCTCATAATTGAGCTCGACCATTTGCTGGCGGAACTGCTGATTGTCCAACACCACCTTTGTTTTTTCCACCGCCGCCTGGGTCACGTAGCCATCGATTTCAATGACTGAGAACCCTTTGGGTTTGATGTCTTTAGTATAAATAGAGTAGGCGTTGACCACCACGGGCTTTTTAAAATAGATGGCTTCCAGAAAAGCATTGCCGAAGCCCTCAAAAGTGGAAGGGTAGGTGACAAGATCCGCAAAAGGGTAGATGTCTTCCAGGGTGTATATTTTCCGGCCGTCTGCGGTCATTCCTCTTTTTTCGCTGATAATGTCACAAACAAAGATGGTCTCCACATTCATCAGTTTAGAATATTCCCTCAGCCGTTGCTCGTAGTCATGACCCTCATCACCGGATGCATGCGATATTACCAGCTTGGCCTTGCGACCCAGCCTGTTGACCAGCTCGATGGCATGTTCGATCCCTTTGCGCTGCACCACGCGCGTCGGTTGCAACACCAAAAGCTCATCGTCTGCGATCCCCAGCGCCTGGCGCACATCCGAGCTATAATCATCCGGCGGCGGCGGGGGATTTTCGAAATCCATCACATTGTATGCGATATAAGCGGAAACACCGGTTCGCAGGCTGAGCTGGGCATCGGCCACCGAATTGATGACCACATGCGTAATAGACGGCAAAACAGGGGGAAACGCCATGTTCAGATAATCTTGAATAGCGTTGATCATAAAGCGGTCCCGCTCCCAGTAAAAGTCGTGGTGATGGGCAACTGTTTGAATGTTGGTTTCGGCAATAAACTCGGTGATCGCAATACCCAGCGGAATATTCAGCGGGATGGTCAGCGCGTTTTCAGGAATGATTAAATCAATATTAAATTTTTCAACAAATTCATATAAATGATCTTTCAATTTTATCGCCAGCTGGTAGATTTTTTTGGAAACCGACCGGTCTCGGGCGGTAACCCCAAAGGAGTTGTTGTAAACATCCTTGATATCCGGGTGGGTAAAATGTGCTTCCGGGACCAGGTAAGATCTCTCCGGCGGCCGATCCAGTTCGCCGGCGAAGTAAAACGTTTTGACCCCCTCCGACTCGAAGACCTCCGCCCATTTTCCGGTTTCCAAAGATACACCGTCTGTGCCGGCGAACCGGACTGATATGAAGCCGACATTTTTAATTTCTTTGCGGGGTTTTAGCTTGGGCATCTTTCCACTCCTCTTCGGCTATAAAATAGCGGTCAATCAGGTTAATACGTATCGAATATATCTCGGTATGTTTACCCTAATAATCAATGGAGTATTGGAGTAATGGAGTGATGGATGAGCTGCGGACCAGCAGTTGGTCTTATATTTTACATTACCCCAGTACTCCATTACTCCAACACTCCAGCTTTTAATTCTTTTCCAACACTCCAATTTTCTACGCTTTGCCGGCACTTCCTAGAACATTCTCATTCTTATGTATGACCATCTTAATGAGTTCTTCTCGCGCCGGTCCGAGGTATTTGCGCGGATCAAACTCGGATGGATTTTCCGCGAATATCTTTCGGATTACCGCTGTCATCGCCAGGCGGCCGTCGCTGTCAATGTTGACTTTACATACGGCGGAACCGGCGGCCCTTCTGAGTTGCGCTTCAGGATTGCCGACGGCATTGTCCATTTTGCCGCCATACCGGTTGATCATCTCAACATATTCGGGGACTACCGTCGAGGCGCCGTGTAAGACGATTGGAAAACCAGGTGTTCTTTTGGCTATTTCTTCAAGGATGTCAAAACGCAGGGCAGGGACTTCTTCGCCGGGTTTGACTTTAAACTTATAGGCACCGTGCGAGGTGCCGATGGATATGGCCAGACTGTCGACACCGGTTTTTTCCAGGAATTCTTCGACTTCCTCCGGTTTGGTGTAATGGGATACTTCGTGAGATACTTCATCTTCAACTCCGGCAAGAACGCCCAGCTCGCCTTCTACCGTTACATCTCTTG
>JAIVWA010000227.1:0-7175 GCA_049190255.1 Gammaproteobacteria bacterium
ATCAGATTATAAGTTGGCGCAAAGGTTGAATAATGATACCCAACTTGTATGCTGCGCAGATCAAGAATAGATGCGCCGGGTGCGGCTATCATAAAGAGACAGTCCCGGCCCGCAGTTTACTGTGTTTCTGGGCAACGAGTGCGCTTGCAATCAGCCAGGTTGAGTTAGCTCAAAAGTAATGACATTGCATGCTGAAGAAGAAATGGATGATGATGAATTATCGATTTTCGATATTGAGCGTATCAAACTTCATCGTAAAAACTTTGCTGCAGAACGCCCCGTCCCCATTGCAAATTTTGTGTAAGATTACATGATATCAGATGGGCACAGGCTAACCATGCCACTGGAGCAGACCAGTCTTCGCTCTAAAGAGCTTCGCCACGGCACGGCGGCGTGAAGATAGCGGTTTTACGTAAAGGCCGTGCAAGTTTGGAATTGATTTAGGCCGCTGCTCACTTCCGCGTTATGCCCTCTCTCTTTCGATAAATTCCGTTTGACATATTACGCGTAGCGTAATACCATTTGCATATGATCAAATCATTTGCCTGTCGAGATACCGAAAAGCTGTTTAATGACCAACGTGTCCGTCGTTTTCAATCGTTCGAACGGCAGGCTAGAAAACGACTTATGGTTCTGCATGCCGCTCCAAGCCTTGAATCATTGATGCTCAATCCGGGTAACAAGTTTCATTCTTTGAAGGGAGATAGAAAAGGACAATACGCTATCAGCATTAACAAGCAATGGCGTGTTTGTTTCGAGTGGCATAACGGGAATGCGTTTAATACTCAAATTGTCGATTATCATTGAGGTAAAAATATGAATACGAAAAAGCTGCTTGAACCGATCAAACCTGGTGAAGTCTTGCGTGAAGATTTCATGGACCAGTTAGGCATCAGTATAAATAAGCTCTCCCGCGATCTCTCTGTTCCTCCTAATAGAATAAGTGAGATCGTTAACGGAAAAAGAGCCATTACCGCCGACACTGCTTTAAGACTACAGCGATACTTTGGTGTCGAAGCCCAGTTTTGGCTGAATCTACAGACTGAATATGATTTACGAATGATGAAACGGAAAATTTGGTCTGATATTGAGCGACGAATTATTCCGGTCAATTCATCAGAGGCAGTATCTGAGAATAGCCCCATGGCATAACAAGACGCATGCAGCTGACGGGATGGGGGTACGGGGGATTGAAGAAACTATTTGAATTCGGAGTTTCTTCGGGCATTCAACCACAACATGCAACACGACTTCGACAGATCCTCGCACTCCTTGAAACGGCTGAATCAATACAGGATATGGATTTGCCCGGCCTAAATTTGCATGAATTGAAGGGACAAAGAAAAGGAACTTATGCAATTAAAGTCAGTGGCAACTGGCGTGTCACATTCAAAGTTATTAATGGGGATATTTTAGACGTCTATTACGAGGACTACCATTAAGGGTGTTTATCATGGGAATGTATAATCCTCCTCATCCAGGAGAAATAATTAGAGAATTTTGTATTGAGCCTTTGGGCTTAACGGTCACTGAAGCGGCTAAAGCTTTGGGAGTTACTAGAAAAACCTTTTCGGCATTATTAAATGGACGATCAGGAATTAGCCCTGAAATGGCCCTCAGGCTTTCAAAGGTGTTTGGACGTTCACCTGAAGGGTGGTTAAAACTACAGCTTCAATATGATTTGTGGACAACCCAGCAAAGCGCAGACCTGAAAAACCTCAGACGAATTAAGGCTGCCTAAACATTTGGCAAAGGCGGGGATAACATTGGCATGAAGATGGGCGGGCTGTATTTTGCGCCTTAGATAATCTCTGGTTGTTCCCCAAGTGCGCACGTTTAACATTCACCGGGCTTCTAATCGCCCGCCACTTATGCCCAGGGGTTATATGCTAATAAAATGGAATACCTACTCAAATTCAGCGAGTTAGAAAAATATTTTAAAAATGCTGATTTCACCGATGTGAAAGTATTCGAAGGTGAGACCACATTACGGGAATTTATTGCATCTATGTTGTCATACTATCCATGGTGGATCGTCCAGCTTTATCGTATCCGCAAGCTACTCGTCGGCATTCTTGGCCTCGTTAAACATGAAGCGCCAGAAAAATTACCAAATCTGCAACCCAAAGATGTTTCATTTACCCCAGGGGAAAATGTCACATTTTTCATAGTTCGACGTGCCAAAGAGGACATATTTTGGGTTTCAGAAACACCTGATGACAAACATTTACGAGCATATTTTGGCGTCGTCAAAGAACCTGTAAACAATTCTATTAATCGCTTCTACGTCATTACAACCGTTTTTTATAAGCATTGGACAGGTCCTATTTATTTTAATCTAATTCGGCCATTTCATCACATAGTCGTTTCACAAATGGCAAAATATGGGTTAACGCATTAGAATATTGCCAAAATTGGCATATAACCAATCCCTGAACTTGACCGGGAAAATTATATAGTGGAAGCCCTGTCTACCACTGACCTTTGCGTTATTTACTTATTTATGGGATGTCCCACAAGACACAACACTAAATAGTTCGGAAGAATAGGACTTTGGAAAGGTCGAACATGAAAAAGATATCTCTTGGTTTTGTTTGCACCCGATTTACCTTAATCACCGCCCTCCTGGTCGTCCTTTTTTGGACCTGCATCCCCGTTGATGCAAAGGAGAAGCTGGAACTGTACACCCTTGATAACCCGGCTCTACTTGAAAAGGCGGCAACCCTGTTCAATGCCATTGAACCGGTTTTGAAGGCCCAGGAGCGAGCCCTGCAGCACGATGTCCAACGTATCGAAAAGCTACAAAAGAGGCTGGCACGCACCGCACCCCCCGAGGCACTGCCGGAACTGCCCGACGCCCCGACCCCGGAGGAACTCGAAAAACGCATCGGGGAGATAGAGAATCGGCTTCAAGCGCTGAAGCGGAACACTCCGATTCTGGAAGAAAAAAAGGCCCTCCTTAATCAACAGCGCGAAAGGGTGGCACAGAACAGGTTGGCGCTTCAAGGTTGGCTTAACGGTATTGAGTTTCTTAAAAGTACCGTGTTGGAAATTCAGTGGCGTCTCGAGGATGGCACCCTCACTTCGGAGCAGGTTCCCAAAAATTTAGCTAACCTCGATGCAACCCAAAATCGCCAAAACCGCTATGAGCGGGAACTTGAAAGCTTGGAGGGCAGAAGTGATGCCATCCAAAAAAAACTGGAGCATCTGAATGCGGAACAGGAGAAACTCGATCAGGCGATCACTGCCACGGAAGTGATGGCAAAGGAGTTGACCGCACACATCCAGCAGACCCAAACGGCGATTGGCTTTGAGAAGCAACTCGGCCGGCAACCGGTACGGCGGCTGGCATCCCAATACCGCACCCTCATGGAGGATCACGAAGGAGAGATCGGCACCTACTATTTGATTATCAATCGTTTCAACCAACTCCGGAAACGGGCGCAACGGCTGGCCGTGGAACTCGAAACACAGAAGCCCCCCCCAGTGGAAGAGGTGAGCCTGGAGGCGCTCATTTATTATCCCGTAAAGACGCAAACTTACGCCAAAGCGCTTGAGGCTCGGGTCGCATTCCACGCTCAGGAGATCGAAAAACTCGACGAAGTCAAAGCACTCTATAAAAAAGCGATTCAGCAAGGTAACGACATTGAAGTCAAAAACGGCGTGCTGGGCGATCAATTCACCCGGCTCCTGGCACTCGCAACACTCCTTGGCGAGCGCCAGTCGGAAGAAGAGGTCCCCGCCGGACTGCTTCCGGCGAATTTCGCGCCTGAGGTGCTCGAACAAAGCGCCCAGGATGTGGTCTCTTTGACCTCGGAAGCCTTGGCGGCGGCGGAGAAAATCGAGGCCTCCCTACCCGCCCTAGACCAGCGCATCCAAAAAGCCCGCACCGCCCATAAGGAGTTTCTGACCAAACAGGAGACTGTCAGGACCGCTTTGGCTTATGCTGAAAAACGAAAAAAGCAGAAGGATCTATTCCAGGATTTGAAGGGGGAGGAACTGATCGAAAAGCTTAATTCGGCCAGTCAATCCCTGGCGGAGGCCCAAAAGAACCTCTCGGAGATGAGCAAACAGGTCGAGCAAGCTGCCGCCAAGGTCGCGGGCGCCGAGCTTAAGCTGCACTCCATCAAAGGACCACTGTTTGCGGCTACTCAACAGGAAATGATGCCTCTCCTGGGAAAGATCCGTGTGCGGATTTATGGCTTGGCGGGAATCAAGTTGCCGGAAGGGCAACGGGAGCCCGTGGCCGGGAGCGCGGCGGCCGCTCCCCTTAGAATTTTGCAAAGATGGGGGGATGAACCCGACCTGCCGCTGGGGGGGCTCGCCGCAGAAATGCAAACTTACCAGAACCTGCTCTTCAGTCGTTTTCAGTTCATCGAGGAAAATCGGCAACAGGAACAAGCCCTTTTGAACGTATTGCAGGAGGAAAAAGGGGACCTGGAGGGGATGATCCAAACTCTGAACGACGCGCTGCTTTCCGCTCGTCAAACCCGGGAGGGGGCCATTGAAGTCCAGAAACGTGTGGGCCGGCGCCAGATCCAACCCGACCAGGTTCCACCCAATCTGGATCAGCTGATGGACCGGACGATCCTGGAACGGTTGCAAGGAGAACTCGCTTTGCGCCGGCAGCGCAAGAGCCGGGTCGAAGAGCGTTTGGCTCAATTGGCGAAACGGGAACAAACGCGAAATAAGCTCCCCCAGCAACTCAATGACCTGCTCGGGGTGATCGGTTCCAAGATCCGCGTTCTGCAGGATCTGGATAAATTACTCGAAAGTTTTGCCATGGCCTACGCGGACTGGTCGGAAACCGAGAAAAAGAATCTTACCCAAGAGGCCATTCGGCGGCTGGCAGAGAGCCAGACCCGATCCGAATACCTGCTGGCCTTCTTCGCTTCCGAACGGGGCAAGGCCTTGACCGAGATCCTGCGGGAGTATTTTGCCGAGGTGATCAAGCTGGAAAAAAAGATCAAGAATCTTTCCCAGCAGGGAAAAGCGTATGACCGTTTGTTGTACCTTAGCGAAAAAGAGAGCCCCCTTATGGAGAAGATTCTGCCGCTTTTGCGCGAAAAGTTGGCTGCCCTGGAACTGGAGATACGCCGCTCGGAGGCGCGCCTCGGCATGCAACTGATTCCGAAGAAGGCGGCGGAGATCCAGAAGCAATGGGAAAAGGAGACCGGAAAGGTCCTCTCCATTGCCACGCCTTTCGATGAAAAAAACAAAAAGGCAGGGGTAGATGCGGCGATTGAAAGCCTCTTTGAAAATGAAGTGAAACGGTCTACGATACAAAAATGGATCGCCCTGTTTGAAAACCGTCACTCCCGGTTCGGCATACAAAGCGAAATGGGGATCTACCAAGGGGAAAAAGGCGACATCAAAGCGCAGCGCAAGGCGCTTGAGCGTCAAGTGAACGGTTATATCGGATTTCCGGCGCAAGATATCCGGCAGATTCAGGCCTTGGAAGGCGACCTCAGCGCTCATGAGATGGAGCAGTTGCAGCTCGGGGAAATCGGGATTACGCGGGCCGACCACTTCCAGGTCCAACAGAAGGCCGCCATCTGGGCCGTAGGCAAATTTTTCACCATTTTCCTGATCGCTTTTTTCCTGGTTCGCATTATCGAAATTTTCCTCTGGCGCCATTTGGAAAAGAAGGCCGGGCAGTCCATTCCCAATTTGGTGCGGGGCATGGTGGCCTTTATTATCTATACGATCGCCTTTTTTATGATCGTGGCCTTTGTCTTCGGCAAGACCTTAACCGGCCTCCTCGCCACTTCCGGTGTGCTCGCCATGGTCATCGGTCTCGCTATTCAGATGAATATCTCTAATATTTTCTCCGGCCTTGCGATCAATCTTGAACGGCCCTTTAAAATCGGTGACCTTGTAAAAATCGATGGCCATTTGGGCAAGGTGGAAAACATGAACTGGCGCACCACCCGGATCCGTTCCACTTGGAATTGGTCCGTGACCATTCCCAACCACCAGGCCGCGGAGACGATCATTCTGAACTATTCCGGCCAGGATGTCTGGCAAGGCGACTCAATCTATCTGCCACCGGGACAGAATCCCGAGGAGATAGAAAAGCTCTTGACTGAAATATTGGAACGTATCGACGTCATTAAAGAACCCTGGGTCATGTACGCGGGACTCAACGACTGGGCGGCCGATTATTGGGTGTATTACCTGATTCCTTTCTCCCAACGGAATAGCGTCAAAAACAAAGTACATAACGCCATCTGGCAGGAATTTGACCGGCGTGGGATTAAGCCTATGCTAAAAAAGTTTCATAATGTGTCGTAAATATGAGGTGAACGGCTATATCAGAACGGAAGAGCGGTTACGGCGTAGCAGCCGGCGTGAAGATAGCGGTTTTACGTGAAGGCTGTGCGTGCTTGGAAATTATATAGGCCGCTGCTCACGCCCAGCGTTGGGCAGCAATAAATTTAAGATGGAACATCAAAATATCGATAACGCAATAAAAGAAAATTTTAAAATATTGTCTCGTGGTTTGATCCAAACATCATATAAAGATGCTTACCAAGCACACAAAAAAATCGTAGTACAAAGGAAAATACCATGAACATCGAAATCAAGGAACGCTTTATGGAGGCATGGAAAAAGCACTTCCCTGGCAGCGAACTACCCATCGCCTGTTATTACTCCAATGAGATAAATAACGTGGAGTTTCCGAATGCTCCCAAGCCAAATGCCAAAGGGTTTACATGTATTTTCGCCCAAATAGCTCCCGTAAGCTTCCTGACTGCAGATGGTTGGTCGAAAGTAAAATCACGATTTTCACGAGTCAAATAGTTCAATTATAGCGGTTGTCATAAATATGTTCCGTTTGCCAGATTTGCTAACAGGAGAAAATATAGTGTGTAACAGCCTGAAATTATTTCAAACATGACAACCGCTATATTATTAGAGCGTTTGGATCAGGCCATATTGGAGGTTATGGACAAACCGGAGAAGACCCAACAGACCACCGCTATCGGAACGTTATTCTGACAAACGTTCTAGTACGGTCCATCTGTAACGTGTTACTGAGAAATTGGCAATGGCTTTTTTTCTGGATTATAGGAATTCCTGCAATGAATTCAATATTTTCCATATTAAATTTAAAATTTTTAACACATTTAATTTGAAATGTAAATGAGAATGGTTCCTATTTAGACTATAGT
>JAIVWA010000228.1:0-7162 GCA_049190255.1 Gammaproteobacteria bacterium
ATGGGTGTCCCAGATCTTATCAAATAATGTTTTTCCTGCCACTTTTAATCAACTTTAAAGTAAGCCGCAGCTTTTTCAATCAACGCTTCGAGATCTGGGCCGGCAGCCTGAAGCCGGGTTTTTTTCTCTAAACGCTCATTCGCCTGCGCTAGCGTCTTTTCAACAAAATCCGAACTTCCTAAAATTCTCTCATCTCCTTTGATTCGGATGCCGCTTTTTCGATAACCTTTTAAAGCAGACCACCCCCCAACTGAACGAAGCAACCCGCCACCAACCAGCTCCGGACGACGTCCAGCAGAAATTCCCTTGATCATAAATGCCGCATAGGCTCGGATAGCTGCACTCATTGTTTTACCGAACATGCCAAGAACATAATCAGTATCCTGCCATTCATGGTCAAACTTGCCCATTAAAACATGATGCCCACTAAAAGGATATGCGTTTAGCTGCTTTAAATCCTTTACTACTTCGGCCCGTAAAGGATTCAGATGAATGTAGCGAACCAGTTCCAAAAGGTATGCATCTTCTTCACATAAAAAGGATTTATATCGATTCTGAAATAACTGACCATGTCGTTTGTGTCGACGATTAAATTGCTGGGCATAACCAGTCAGCAATCGCTGCATAACTTTGGCTATTGGCGTTAAACCGGTTCTTAATAAAAGATGAACATGGTTAAACATTAACGCCCAGGCAAAACAAGGTGTGGAAGTATCAGAAAGGACATCGCCCAATCGATCAAGAAAATTGTATCGGTCGCGACGATCATTAAAAATAGCTTGGCCTTCAATTCCACGAAAAATGATATGGTGTAAGGCTCCAGGGGCATCTATGCGAGCTTTGCGGGGCATGAACTTTATTTGTCACATCTGTTGGCAAATGTCAATATACCACGGACGTCCCCTAAATTCTCGAAGGTGAAATTATCCGGCACGCACCGTATGACCCGGAATAAAAAGATTGACAACGGCACTTCGCATGTGTATCTACACTTACCATGAATAAACAAGACTTGGAAAAACTAAAGGGAATTTGCGGCAAAGTGGCCGACAGTTGCATAGGCACGCGGGTGCGCAAAGCGGCCCGGGTGGTCGCCAATCATTATGATAAGCACCTGAAGCCGGCCGGGTTAAAGGGGACCCAGTTTACACTGCTGAATACCATTTTCATGAACCCGGCTGCCACCATTGGTCAACTAGCGGACATCCTGGGGCTGGACCGCACCACCCTGAACCGCAACCTGAAGCCGTTGGAAGGCAAAGGGCTGATCCGTTCCGGGTCCGGTAAGGACCCCCGAACCAGAACCCTTCAATTGACCAAAGATGGCACGAAGTTACTGCAGGGTGCGCTGCCGTTGTGGCTGGAAGCCCAGACAGGGGTCATGGAAATTGTGGACAACCGCATCAAGCGGCTGATGGATGATTTGGGCGAGCTTGAAAAATTGGGGAATCTCTCTTAATTGGTTCCAAGATTCTTTAACTGTATTCCCAGCAGGGAAATATCATCTTTGGGCGCGGTATTGTTCCCGAAGACCATTAAGGATTCAAACGAGGCATCCATCAGATCAGAAACCGATTGATCTTTGAGCGCTGTTAATTTTTCGTGAAACCGTTCGGTACCGTAAAACTCCCCTTGATCGTTCTCATATTCATAGACGCCGTCGGTATAAAACAGTAATTTATCCTCTGCACCGATTTGCTCCCGATCCTGTTCATAAACAATGGGTTCATCCGTTGCTATCCTCAGATCGATAGTCCCGATGGGACGCCCGCCTTTTTTCAGAGTTACCACTGTTCCATCTTTACGCAGGATGATGGGGGGAGGATGCCCGGCGCTGCTGGATGTCACAGTACCGGTCTTGATATTGAGAATAGCATAGTTCATGGTAAAAAAGTTGTTAAACCGCTCAAAGGGATATTCCCGATCGAGAAATTTCAAAACTTGTGCCGGTTGCCGTACTTCCTGATTGTTAAGAGAATCTTCCGGCCTCAACATAAGATTGCCGCTCTGGAGCTGTAAATATTGATAAACCGTCACCGCCACCATGGCGGCCGGGACACCGTGGCCGGCAACATCAATAATATAAAAAGCCCAATAATCATCATTGAGTTGAATGATGTTAAAAATATCACCGCCGATTTTGTCGCAGGGTTGAAAGCGCCAGGCAACATCTAAGATTTCACCGTAATTTACATTTGTGGGCAGCAGGCTTTTTTGAATCTCGGCCGCGGCGATGAGGTCCTGTTCCAGGCGGTCTTGTTTGAGAGTTAATTCCTGGTTCAGCTTTTTTAGCCGCATTTCCGATTCAGCGTACTTGGAAATTAACTCTTGCAGAAGCCGGTGGTTGATCTCGTTATCGGCGACGGTGGCCCGATATTCTAGGAGCTGATGGATGAGCGAAGAGTATAGCGGATCTTTGTCCTTTAGCAAATGGAGATATTTATTGAGATTATCTTCAGCTCCCATTTTATCTCAGGCCTTTTTCCCAAATTTGCCGTAATCAAACTGATAGGCTTCATCTAGCGTGCCGTCTATTCCCACGTCTTTTAATGACGCCAGAAGTTTAAATACATATTGAATGATGTCTTCATCGTCGATAATGCTGCCATGCTGCGGCGCCAGGATTTCAAACGGAATTTTAGCAATCTGCTCCAGGGAATATCTCAGGGCCGCTGTCGATGTCATAATTTTTCTATGAAAATTCAAAATGTCATTGACGGGGCAATTCGGAAGCTTCCGGGGACACTGGACTAGATTTTTGCATTCTATGCATTCGGCCGCCAAATGCAGAAACAATTCCCAGTTAACACCATAACTGCCGAAAAGATCGCTGGTGAAAAGCACCCCGGTTTGGGGGTCAAAGGTCATAAAGCTGCCGGCCGAATGGGAATAGGGCGTTTTGATAAACTGCAGCTTGCGGCCGGAGGAAAACTCATATTGAAATTTTAGTTTGCTAAGGGACACCTGGGGTGAGGATATCGAATAGTGCCGGATAAACATCATGTTTTCTGCGGCGGATATTATGTTCAGATCTTTTTGCCGGATGGTATCTTCAAAATTTGGTATGCTGCCGCAAAGGTCGGGATCATAATGCTGGTAGATCAGTGCTTTGATCTGTTGCGGGTCAATACCGGTCTGCAGTATTTTCAACATAACCGTGGCAAAATCCGGCCGGCTGCCCCCGTCAATGACCACGGCTTCACCATTATCGACGATAAGATAGGGATTACAATGCAGCCCCGACGGGGCATCGTAAAAGCCTACCCAGAAGATCCCCGGCGCAATTTCAACCGCACCATCATAATCTGCATCAGTATGCTTAGATTTCGACATCGTAACTTTCCCTGGTTTGGATTTTTTTCAAATTGGATAAAAGGCCAGAAGCTGCGGCGGCAGTGTCGTCCCAAAAGGTTGAAAGGTCTGAAACCACAGTAAAAAACTACCGGATTGATAGATATAATGCACCGCTCCCATGCCCAGTGTCATATAGGCGTTCTTTTGATATTTTGCAATGGCCATTAAATGGAAGAAAGGACTTTTTTTGGCAGCGGCCATTTTTTCAATCATTAGATCAAAAGCTTCTTGCGCCGCCTTTGGATCGGCGTAACGCGAAATATATAAAAGGTCCTTCTTTTCACCCTCGCCGTATTCGGCAATAACATTGCCATCGGTGGCCACGGATTGACCGTGCATCTTGTTTACCACCCGGGCGGCCTGCTCACCGGAGATTACGCCAAGGCGCTCTTTTTCTCCGATCTTATCAGGGGTGGGCAAATCCGGTGCGCTGGTGCAGCCTGATATGATAAAGCCGACAACCAGACCGATTAGTTTACATTTTCTTGCCAGATTCATATTATATAATAGACCTCGGCTAATTGAATGTGATATTATCACCCGAAATTTTGAAGTGGTTGTTAAACCGTTAACCGAATTGCAAATCATTTTGCAATTCATAATTTGGCACGCGTAAAGAAATAAATGAACTTACCAACCCTGCTGTTAATAGCACCACCGATATTGATCGCTTTAACTTTTCACGAATGTGCCCACGCGTATGCCGCCTATCGCTACGGGGATGATACGGCCAAACAACTCGGCCGCTTGAGCCTGAACCCGCTGCGACATTTAGACCCCCTGGGCACCATCATGATTTTTCTGGTCCATTTCGGGTGGGCCAAACCGGTGCCGGTCAACCCTTATCGATTGAAAAATCCCAGAAAGGATATGCTCTGGATCAGTGCTGCCGGTCCTGCGGCAAATATGCTGCTGGCGCTGGCCAGCGGCTTGCTCCTCAGGTTTCTTTTCGCCATTGAAGGCACCCCGGATTATCATACCGGTACTGCTATGGGGCTGTTTATTTTTATGGTGGTCATGAGCCTGCAAATCAACCTGGCGTTGGCAATTTTCAACATTCTGCCCATTGCGCCGCTGGACGGCTCCAAAATTTTAGCCGGACTTTTACCGGTCGGCTTTGGAAAATTTATTAGAGTGCTGGAACGCTATGGCCCTTTTATCCTGATTGGACTAATCATTATCGGCCGCGTCACCGACGTGTCGATTCTGGGCGGGCTTATCTGGCCCTTTGTTGACTTTTTCAGTAGTCTCTTTGCCGACATATAAGCCCCGAAGCTATCTCAATAATGCATATTCCGTCCAATGGCTGCGTTGTCAGGTTTATAAAATCATATGATCAATCTCTTCATCTGCTGTTGAATCAGATGGAACTGATTTGGGTTTGAAGCCCAATTTTTTATATAACTTTACAGCCTTTGTATTATTTGAATATACATTTGTAGCAGAGCGAAGTATCATATTTATTTCATTTGTTCAGCATCTCCTGAAGCTCAGAAAAATTGACCCTGGAGGTTAAATCAGCGCTCAATGGAGTAACAGAAATCAACTTTTCAATTGCAAATACATGTATATCTGTTTCAGGGTCAAGATTCTCCCTGCCAAAACATATCTCTGTTTTGCCATCACAAATCCTGCTGTGTGCCGTCGGCTTTTCAAAAATTCTCGAATAGTAGCTTGCCTTCGCCAGTTTCGACAGTTTCCAGGGGGTTAAGGGTGTTGCTTCATGTGGGATATCGATTTTCAATACATCGACATCCGGGAGTAAGGTTTTCGATAACAGTGACTTGGCGAAGTAATTTAAGAAATGTGAGGAAACTGACCAATCCTGATTTGTGTATTTGTGATGTGATTCGATGTCGGTTTGTTTCGATATGGCTATTGCCGCTATCCCAAAACTGGCAGCCTCTAATGCAGCTCCTACAGTGCCGGAGCATGTAACATTGGTTCCAAGATTTTCTCCATAATTAATTCCGGAAACGAGTAAGTCAGGTCTATTCCCATTGAATATCGTTTTTAGGCTATGCCTTACGACTAATGCCGGTGAGCAATCACAGTGATATGCTGAAATTTTCGTCCCATTAATCTGATAATCGACAGGCTCCAGTCTCGCTTGTTCGTCTCCGGTTAGACTGCGTCCCATTCCTGTTTGCTGATGGCTGGGCGCAACTATCGTAACATCTCCTATATCTACTACTGATTCTACCGCTGCTCGAAGACCCGGTGATTCTATGCCATCATCATTCGTTATTAAAATCCGGTACTTTCGCATTATCTAGTTTTTTCCTTATGATTCTAATGCCTCGCTTCACCCGCAGGAGCCACACTGTGCAGGGACGGGTATATAATGTCTTTTTGCACGTGCCATTTTTTGTCGATTCTCTTAATAGGGCAGTTTTAGGGGGAAAACCGGTCGAATAAGACCATTTCAGAGATGTTTTTAAGCCATTTTAATTTGTACGCTTTGGCCATGTATCTGTCAGACGATAGCCACCGGGCCATGGATCTTCTGGATCACACATTAATTGGTGTGTACCGGTTATCCATCCTCGCCCACGTATAGTCGGTATAATGGCCGCCACCTTACCAATGCTGGTCCTGTTTAATATTGTGCAGTCAAACCTTGATCCAATAATGGAATTCGCAATGAACCGATCCCCGACTTGCATTTCCCCTCTTGCATGAAGTACCGCCATTCTCGCAGAACATCCTGTGCCACAAGGAGAGCGATCAAGTTTTCCGGGATCAATGGCAACCGTATTGCGACCGCTTAGAATTTCATCCTGGCGCTCTATTGGCATCACAAACTGGCAGAAAGAAATCATGTTCCAATCGCGATTGGTTGGATGTTGAAATCCGATTTGCTCGTTGGCTGCCGCTGTGATCTTAGCGCCAGCTTCTGCGAGTTCTCGAGCCTCATCGGGAACAATTTCAAATCCAAGAGACTGTGCATCAACGAGAACAAAACTGTCACCGCCATATGCGGTGTCAACAGTAAGGGTACCTATTCCCGGAACTTCGAGTTTTACACCCAGTTTGTCGGCAAACGAAGGGAGGTTTTGAATTTCAATACTCTTGGCCTTACCATTTTCACAATAAGCTTTAACAGGCACTATCCCCCCAGGTGCTTCGAGCAGAAAGGCTGTCTCTGGTTCACGCATCTGAATCAGCCCACTGTCTAGCAGGACGGTTGCGACACAAATTGAATTTGAGCCAGACATGGGCGGTGTATGCTCTGGCTCCATTATGATGAAACCGAAAGCTGCCGTTTTGTCTTTCGGCGGTACCAATAGATTGACATGCTTAAACACACCACCCCTTGGTTCGTTCAAAACGAACTGGCGCAACGCCTGATCGTTTTCAATCCAGCGGGATTGCTCCCAGACACTGTCACCCGGCGGTGGGGTCACACCGCCGACAATGACGTTTCCAACTTCACCTTCAGCGTGACAAGACACGATGTGTATGATCCTAGTTGATCTCATTTAATAATCCAAAAATTAGGAGTGTGCCGCTAATACGGTAAGCTTGCCGACTTTTAAACAGAACGACTAGTTAACTGACGCCGGTTGCGGGCCGAAGCCCTTGTGGAACTGTGGCGTTCCCTGCGGGGCGCTTCCGTCGAAAGCCACACGGAATTAGGCGTCCACGTTCAACAATTTTCTGTGCGAAATATTCGCTATTTCAATATATTAGCGCCTACTAATAATTTGATTCTAAGCTTGACTTTATAGATAAATGTAATTACAATAATTACAAAAAAAATAATGAAATTAAGGAGCAATACCCATGGAAAAGCAAATACGTGCAA
>JAIVWA010000229.1:0-7137 GCA_049190255.1 Gammaproteobacteria bacterium
ATAATAATCGGAATGTCCTTTACCTCTTTGTCCTTGCGAAGCTTGCGGTAAAATCGGGGACCCCATTCGCCCGGCATCTGTAAATCGAGACAGATCAGATCCGGTTTCTCTTTTTTGACTACTTCCAACCCTTCCATACTGCTGCCGGCACTACAGGTGGCATAACCATTATCGCTGAATACAGCCTTAAGATATTTAACGATCACCGGATCATCGTCAATAATGAGAATCTTTTTGGGCATGGCAGACCTCGCTTTTTCAATTTTGTTATTATTTCATATGTCATGAGGATAGGGCAAGGCCCTTCTTCTTAGCTTAGTGCATTTATTCACAAATATTGCTACGTTTTCAGGGCTTTTTTTTAAATTAACCGCGGAGATCGCTGAGAGCGCAGAGAAAAACAAATAATAGGCTGGCTGCGCCAGATAAACTAAAACTGAAAAAAATGTCTTTGCTCCACGCCATAGCGGATATAATCTCTGCGATCTCTGCGTGCTCTGCGGTGAGATTTTTATATGTTATCGTATTTATGAAATTGTGTGCTTAGCGATCTATTTTTATTATATAACTTGAAAATCACCGTTCACCGCACATGGCATTCTCCGCACATGATCGGCCCTTGCTTTTTGATCTGATGGCAGCTTTTGCAGTTTAAATGGAATGCCTTTCGTAATCCCGGCTGGTTGCCGGAGTTTTTTTCAGTATGGCAGTCAGAGCACCTTTGATCTTCAGAGGACTCATCGGCCAGTTTTTCTCCGTTTTCATAAATATGATGACATTCATTGCACTCCTCAATTTCCGCCGTGTCATTATGATCATCATGTCGAAAAACAGCCGACGGCCGCCGCTGGTTCTCAAAGCTGTCGCCATCAACCACCACCATATCTTCCTGGGAAAATGCCGGTAAAAGCAAAAGAAAAGAGAGCAAGGGTAGTATTAGAATGAATAGGGGTCGTTTTCTCATCCGGTTGTCTCCTTTGAGCCATTAGAAGTCAGCTGAGGTTTTTCCATGACCTCATATAAAATATCGCCAATAAACTTAATCTCAAAACCGAGTCCATAATGATGGTTAATATCTTCCAGGCCGCTGTGGCAGTTGTGACAGGGGGCGATCAGGATTTTGGCCCCCCGGGACTTGGCCGCGAAAAGCTGTTCGGCCTTGACTCGGTTGCCATCCATGCGGGTGTTTTTGAAAGGCGGCCCGCAATTGATGACCCCGCCGCCGGCCCCGCAGCAAAAATTGTGCTCACGGTTGGGGTGCATCTCGATAAGCTCTTCACAGATGGCATTGATCACATAGCGGGACTTATCCGCCAACCCCCCTCCGCGAATGACGTTACACGGATCGTGGAGCGTAACCGGCTCCGCGAATTTTTTTGCAATTTTGATTTTATTTTCGCTAATTAATTCATGATAGAATTCAATGGCATGGACGATGGGTATGGGGGGCATGCGCCACCCCAGCCAGCGGTTGCCCATATCATAAACCGAACGAAAGGCATGGCCGCATTCACCCATAACAATTCTTTTAACCCGCAATCTGGCGGCCGTTTCAAAATGGGCCCGTTTTATGCGGCCCATGATTTCATTGTCTCCGGTATACATGGCCATATCGCTGTTGTCCCAGCCGGGGGTGGCCGGCATGGTCCAATTCACGCCGGCCACATCCATGAGGACGGCCGTCTGGTAAATAAGCTGGGCCTGAAATTTTGGTTCCGGACCGATCACCGAATACATGATGTCGGCCCCTTCTTTTTCCAGGGGAATCCGCAGGGTGGGTATTTCAGCCTGGGCTTCCTCCTCCTGCCACTGGAGGGTATCTATCCACTCATCGTCTTTAACCCACATTTGATTCAAGGTGGTCGCATGACTGTGGGCCGTGTCCTGAATATAAAGGGGCGTTACGCCCAGCAGGTGGCAGATGCGACGCACCGTGAGCATCATGTAGGCAATGTCAATTCCAAAAGGACAGTACATGGCACAGCGCTTACAGGCATTGCATTCGGTGGAGGCAATTTCAGAAGCTCTTTTTATGAACTGGGCACTGACCTTGCCTTTCTTTTTTATCATTTCCCACAACGTTTGTTTGACTTTGCCCACCGGTGAATAGGCGGGATCATTATCATGGGAAAGGTAATAGTGGCACGCTTCGGAACAAAGCCCGCAGTGGATGCAGGTATCCACATAGGCCTTTAAACGGGCACCGCTTTCTTCCTTTAACACTTTGTTGATTACCTTTTCAATCCGTTCCTCGGTAAGATTTTGGGCACCGACCTCCAGACCCTCGTCCACTACCTTATTGTCGACTTGTTCAGCAACTTGAGCCATTATTGCTCTCCTGTTTAGAAATAAATTTGGTCTATCTTGGTTAGCCGGTTGGGCCCGTTGAGCCCGTTGAGCCCGTTAACCGGTTGGGCCGGTTGGGCCCGTTGGGCCGGTTAAAATAGGGAAAATATCTGATTATACTTTTTACCGGCAAACGGGCCAACGGGCGTAACCTAAATCTACCAGTCCCTCGCGTGCCGCACGCCGCCAAATTCCGATCCCATATAAGCTCGGGTCAATGGGGCCGTGATCATATGACTCAGTCGCGTGAACGGAATGGCTACCAGCATGATTTCTCCGGCCAGGATATGAATGATGACGAAAAATTTATACCCAAACCACTGGTAATAGGCCAGAAAACCCGTCACAAAAGGTGCGACGATTATGGCCAGCAGTACAAAATCAGAAGCTGAAGTGACGTACTGAACTTCCGGACTCGTCAGTCGCCGGACAAGGAAAAAGATACAGCCGGCGATGACGATCAGCGTCATGGCGTCCGCCAGGCCATCCGGCAGGGACCACCAGCTCAGGTTCCAGGCCTCCTCGATAAGAATGATATGGGCCAGCAGAAAAATCGGGGTTATCAGCAGACAGATGTGAAAGGCAAAGGTTACAATCGTCATTCCCGGATGCCTTCTCATATTTTCGGTGGCAAACGGGGTGCTCCACCGCAGGATGGAACGCAGACTGTATTTCCAGCTCATGTAGGAATAGATGAATGGTTCTTTGCGGTGGACCAGCACGAGCAGGCTGACAAGCCGGTAAAGGCAGCCGCCGATAAAAACAATAAATGCAAACCATGCCAGCGGACCGCTGACGAATTGATAAATGTCGAACATGTTTCCTCCCTTTAGCGCAGCATATCCGTCACAGACAGGACATGCCTCGAATAGGTGCCGTCCTTCAGGGTCCGCACAAGAATTGTATCTCCTGCGGGGCTGAAAACAGGATCCCAGATTTCATCGCACTCGCCATCCCACAACTGATCATTTAAAGCGATGCCGTATTTACCGTTTTTCTCAAATTTTAGCGCCACATAATTGCTGTCGGAGCTGAAGACCGGCTTCCAGACCATATCAAAGGTGTTTTTCCAGACAACACCATCGACTGCAACGAACCAGCGGGCATCTTTTTTGGCCACGGCCGCTATTTTTTTGCTGTCCGGGCTGAAAACCGCATCGGATACCATGTCGTTGAAGGTTACCGGCCAGGGATGTCCGTCAACCGCAACCGTCCACTTTCCATATTTAGGCGCAACGATAGCAGCCAATTTGCTGCCATCGGGGCTGAACATTGGATGCCACAGCTGCACAAAGCGCCGATCCCAGATGATCCGGCCGTCTTCGGCCAGTGACCATTTACCATTGATCCGGACCGGTGCCACCACCGAATTGCTGATGGGATTGAACACCGGCTCCCAGATACAACCAAAGGTTTGCTCCCAGGGCGTGCCGTTGACGGCAATGGTGTAATCATAAAGGTTCAGTCTGACTTCAGCCGCCAGAGTTTGCCCATCCGGACTGATCGCCGTTTCCCAGACATTGACGAACTGAGTATCCCAGGCCGTGCCATCGATGGCGGCCGAAAAGGCACCGGCCTGAAATTTTTGGATTTCGCCTTCGCCGAACTTTCCGACCTGCACGGCCGCCGCCGTACGGGTTCCGTCGGGACTGATGGTGGGATTGGTCATGTTGCTGAATGTTTCTTCCCAGCAAACGCCATTAAGCGCCATGCCGTAGGTCATGTCCTGCTGGAAGGCAACGGCAATATTTTTACCATCCGGGCTGAACAGGGTGTTCCAGACATAGGCAAACTTGTTTTCCCAGGCAGCGTCGTCCACTGCCACTGTCCATTCGCCCGTCTCGGAAACCAAAGCGGTCAACCGGCCATCCGGGGCAAATCGCAGATACCAGATTTTATCAAAAATATTTTCCCATGATTGGCCGTTGACACAAACCGTGAACTCCCCCTCCGCCAGATTGACGATGGCGCCGATTTTCTCTCCATCCGGACTCACATAAGGCTCTTCGACCCAATTGAACTTGTTATGCCACTGCGCGATATCCGCAATGTCTCTTTTGCCGATATTCCAATCCCACTCGCTCTTGCTACCCATTACCTGTTCTCCCCTGTTGCTTAGACAAATATTCTCTGCGCCCCTTGCGGCTCTGCGGTGAATAAGATATTAAATCTCAATAAAAAATGTCTAAATAGTTATAGCCGTATTAGTACAGACCTCGTTGAATAGTTGACTGGTTGATTAGGTAAATTATAGTCATAATTTCAGAATGTTACGATTGTTGAAACATGAAGTGTCCAATTATTTTGCAAATATGGCATAAATCCATATTTACAACCACTTAACCAATCCCAACATTCAGGTTTTCGTTCAACCACTAACTAACTAAGCCACATTAATAATTACCCGATCAGGCTGGCCGTCATTTTCAGTAGGTCTTCAGCCTCCGGCGGTTTTTCGATATAGGCTTCCGGTTTCGGAATCGGTTTTTCCAGCCGGGCATTCACCATATTCAAATAATGAGAAAATGTTTTTTGGGCCACGGCCGAAAGCATAATAACCGGTATTGTTTTAAGGGTTTTATCCGTTTTAAGCTGCCGGTACATTTGCACACCGCCTTCTCCGGGCATCATCACATCCAGAATGATCAGATCCGGCAATAAATCCCTGGCTTTGATCAGACCTTCAGTTCCATCCCTTGTCATCACCGGTGCGTAGCCACTGGTTTCCAGCAGGGTGGATATGAAGATTCGCATATCCAATTCATCTTCTACAATGAGTACCGTCTTCTTATTCATTCAAAATTCCCATCCCTTCCAGCTGCAATTGCTGTCACCACCCCTGATGGTCAGGCAACTTTGTCAGGATGATTGACGCTGGCCACCGGACAGGCAGAGCGCAAAACGACCTGTTCCACGGTGCTGCCGAGGACCGCTTCCTCCGGATCAATCTCTCGGGTGTGGTGTGCCATAACAATGAGATCACCCGTCCTCTCACGCGCGAACTTTAAAATTTCGATATAGGGAACACCTTCGCGCACCTCGATATCGTAGTTGTCATAGCCGTTCATTTTAGACACATACCGCTTTTCCATTTTTTTACGGGCGTTTTCAATCAACTGCTCGATTTCTTCCTGTCCCAAAATCTGGCCGGCAGATGTGGCGCCGATATCGCAGGCGTGGAACAGATGCAGCTTGGCACCGACCTCTTTGGCCAGATTATAGGCAAACATATAGGCCGAATCGGCGGCTTTGGAAAAATCGGTTCCGAAAACGATATTGGAAAACAGCCTCCAGCAGGTGATACACGGCCGACTGATGATGACCACGGGACAGCGGGCAGCCTTAGCTACTTTTTGCATGGTGCTGCCCACCACACTTCGATAGCGGGTGGCACCGATGTCCTCCTGCCGGGTGTGGGAACCCATAATGATGAGATCGATGTTTTTTTTGCGCGCTATTCTCAAAATCTCTCTGTGGGGGACTCCGACCGTGGTTTCAATTTCGACATTTTCAGTATCTTCCAAAAGAGCGCCGTAGGTATTTTTCATCTCTTCTTTGACCCACTCGACATAATCCGGATCCGGCTGCTCGGTTTCGCCGGTCCTGACATCCGTTACAAAGGGACTGTAACCCCGGGTCGGGATGCCGAGCACATGGAAAATGGTGAGCTGGGCGTCCCACTTCAGTTGCAGATCAAACGCCACTTTAGCGGCATTGTCGCAAGTGGGTGACGCGGTTGTGGCAAACAGGATTTTGGTAAACATGACTCACCTCCTAAGTTGGCATTGTTCAGGGATAACATGAAAGCTGAGTTCCCAGGTAATTCCGTCAATGAATTCAAACAGGGTGAACACGGTATCAAATTCAAATATGTCTACACGGTCCCCGAAAACCACATGTTTAAGTCTTCCCAGCTTTAGCGGCATATCCAGCAGACTGTTTAGCTGCAGCGATCTAATTTCAACGCTATCTTTATTTTGGATTCCTGAAACAGAGCTGTAAATTTCCAGGCGTTTCTCAGGATATCCAATCATTTCTACGGTTTTAGCGAATTCAAGGTGATCCAGTGCCGCCGAATCACATCCCTGTTGCGGGCAGGCCAGATACTGCTCGGTGTAAGTGGGTAAAAACGAATTCAGCTTCCCAAGCAGCGCGTATTTGCCGATCATCTCAAAGAAGCTGCGCAATGTGTACCCCTCTTCAAGCCCGATCTGAAAGCTGAGATATTTCAAGACATCAGAGTCCACCGCATTTTGCCGGTGGTCAATGGTCCCATCTCTTTTTAATGATACTGCATACATTGGCGGTTTCTCTTGGGACAGAAATTTAATCCACAGATTGCCGGAAGATCTGTTGCACCCGGCAGCCTTACCATCCGAATGAGCATTTATCGTGCCAATTATTGGATCCGGACCGTCTATAAAATTATTTATTATAATTTCAATTGGTTAAAACTTATTAAGCGGGTGGCAGGATATGAAACAGAAAATATAGATGTTGCATAAATGCAACATCTATTTCAATTAAATAGCAGGACATGATCATTTTAAGTGTTGGCAACAAAAATATATTCTATATTATTACAGGAAGATAAAGATATAAATGGGGTTGGGTCGGCCGAGTTGAAAAGACCATTTAGCAGCATGCATCATTATGAAACTATTGTTGCATAATGATGCATATCTGTCTGGCCACAAAGTCTATTAAGGTATGAAGTGATTATATCGCAATATTGAATTTTTTTATTTTACGCCACAGGGTTGTGCGGTTGATATTAAGTGCGGCGGCAGT
>JAIVWA010000230.1:0-7117 GCA_049190255.1 Gammaproteobacteria bacterium
ATTTTGACGATGAGTGCGACGGGGGCATCATCGCCCCACCAATGTTCGCCGTGGCGGCCACCTGGCCGATTATCGAGAACATCCCGGAATCATTCTTCAGGGCACCGCAACCCTGGCTTTAGCGGTCAGCGAATTAATTAACCGGGAGGCGGGCGGCAACCCCTTAAAGCTAAAGGAGATCTATTGCCGCTTTGCCGGCATGGTTCTACCGGGCTCTGAAATTCGATTGCAAGTTTATAAGAGCAGAGCCGGCAACAATGCCGACGCTATATTTTTTGATGTCATCAACCAGGAAGGCGATACGGCCATCAGTCATGGGTACGCTTTATTGGTCGACAAAGATTCGGGGTAATGTGAATTCGAAGCCGCCGTTGTTCTTTCGTGAAGAGAAATTATAAGATCCTCGATACTTGATTCTCGATGCTCGATGTCTGACATACCGAAATGCAGCATCGAGTGTCGAGTATCGAGGATCCAGCATCGAGCATCCGTTACCCGCTTTTGATGTTGCTAGGCTCTTCAGGATTTGTTATGTTTATCGGATAATCCGCAACATTTGAAGGATTTTTCGGGAATAAGCAATTTCTTTGGTAGTAAGTATATATGGTAGACGTCGATAGAAATAAAGCATCATTTATTTTCCTGGGCATTCTGGTGCTGGTGGCCGTGGGGGTCGTGCTCAAGTATGCCGGGGCCGCCATCCTGCCTTTGATAATTGCCTGGCTGTTTTCTTTTCTGGTCGGCCCGGTGGTGAATTTCATGACCGACAGGAAAGTTCCGGCGACCCTGGCGGTCTTTATCGTTATGATCTTCCTGGTGGGCGTTATCTATCTGTCGGGCACCTTTCTGTATACCCGCATTTCGGCCTTTGCCGCGGCTTATCCGAAATATCATTCGCGGATGACCGAGCTGATCGCCGCCTTAACGAGTCAGCTGAATCTCGGCTTTGATCCTCTGGCCGGTATCAACTGGGGGCAGAATGTCGGCCGTTTTCTGGTGACACTGTCCGGATCGATATTTACCTTTGCTTCCAAGCTGATACTGGTGGGCATTTTTTTGTTTTTTATCCTGCTCGGCAAACCGTTTTTTAAATACAAAATTCAAAAATCTTTTTCAGATGACAAAGCCAACCAGCTAAGCCAGATTAGCTTATCGATCACGGGCCAGATCCGGCGCTATTTGTCGCTTCAATTTTTGATCAGTTTTTGCACCGGATGCCTGGTCTGGTTGGCCCTCTCGTTGATAGGGGTGGATTTTGCGATTACCTGGGGTGCGCTGGCTTTTTTTCTTAATTTTATTCCCACCGTCGGCTCCATCGCCGCGTCTATTCCTCCGATTCTGCTGGCCCTGGTGCAATTTTATCCCAGTTTCTGGCCCGGCGTCATCACCTTTTTTGTACTTTTGACCATCCAGCTGAGCATCGGCAATGGCATTGCTCCGAAGGTTTTGGGCGATCAATTAAATCTCAGTCCGGTGGTTATCCTGCTGTCGCTGTTATTTTGGGGCTGGCTCTGGGGAATTGTCGGCGCTCTGCTCTCGATTCCGATTACAGCCGCCATTAAAATTGTGTGCGAGAATATTGAACCCTTGCAGCCCCTAAGCGTGATGATGGGTTCGGGTAAAAGCTATCGGCGAGAATTTAAGAAATTAGAAAAAAGCTTCCCGGAAGTCGGCGAGCTTATTACCCCCTCGAAAGACAACTAAGCATAAACCTTCCATCTCTTCCAGGTCGATGCGTCTGGTCTTTTTCCTCTGGTTGCGGGTAAGACAACGGTATAAGGTATAAGTGGAAGGTTTATTGATTGTAGATTTTGGATATCGGATTTGGGATTTTTAAAAGGATTTTTGTCTGATTTAATTCAAGAGAAAAGTAGAACGGGGATAGCAGAAGGCAAAGGTTAACGGTACAAGCTTGCAGGGCGCAATGCAAAAAAAGTTCATAGCTTAGAGCTCATTGCTCATATTTGCTCTTAAATCCAAAATCCGCAATCTAAAATCCCCAATCGGATCACGCCCATCCCGCTTCTTTCTTCAGTGACCTCAACGTTTGAACCAGGCAGGCTTTTAAGGTGTCGTTGACTTTCTGGCCGGTCACAGCGCTGCCTGCAAAGGACGGGGCTTTAAGCTGCCGGTTGTAAGCGTGCTCCATTTCTTCGATGGACATCAGGGGCAGACCTTCATCGACAAGATCTCTTTTATTCCACTGCATGACCAGCGGGATTTTCATAATATTCAAGCCATAACCCTTTAGATTTTCAGCGAGATTCTTCAGGGAAAGGATGTTTTTTTCATGGCGAATTTTCAGGGAATCGGCAACAAAAACGATACCGTCGGCACCTTTCAATACCAGTTTACGGGTGGAGTTGTATTTCACCTGGCCGGGAACAGTATACATCTGAAACCGTACATCGCACCCCTTAATTTTGCCGGCATCCATGGGAACAAAATCAAAAAAAATGGTCAGATCGCCTTTGGTTTTGATCGAGACCATTTCATCGGTCATTAATTTTCGGCTATTTTTAAATACATATTCCAGATTGGTCGTCTTGCCGCATCTGCCCGGACCGTAGTACACGATTTTGGCCTCAACTTCTCTTTTTTTCAAATTAATGATCGCCATGATTAATTATAGAAAGCGGCATCGGTTGTGTCAAGATGCAACTCGTAACATATTGTTTTTAAATATCAATATTTTATCGACATCCAGGCTTGGCAGGCGTTCGGGGATGATTCTATTTGCCTGTTATGATTTATACCACTTACCATAATTAGTGCCTGAACGAAAAGTCGGGATTTCGGTAGGTTGGGTAGAGCCCGCATCGATTATGTTGGGTTTCGTACCTCAACCCAACCTACGAAAATCAAGCATCTTCCGAGAAATGATCTTAATGGGCGAAACCCAACAAAATCGACTAATTATGTTTCGCAATACGGTATTGCTGTATAAGAAAAAAGCAGGATGGGGGCGCTTTCCCCGCATCCTGCTTAAAATTTAAGTGATACCTGAAATGACCTTGAAGACTGACGATGTTGACCCAATGCTATTTTTTATATTCACAGCTTCGGGAAGCTGAAACATCGGTCTCAACAGCTTCCTTATCGGCAATTTCCAGAGATTTGTCGAGAATGGCGATGGCCTCATCGATCTGGGCTTCGGTAATGATCAGCGGCGGTGTTATGACCAGGGTATCGTACCAGATGACAGGTAGAGTCCGTTTTGCATGGCATCGCCACTGATCTTGCCCGTCATCAGGGCTTTACCGCTGAACTTGTCCGGTTTGGTGTCAAAGGGTTCTTTGGTTTTGCGATTCTTTACAATTTCAAGGGCCCAGAAGTGGCCGACACCCCTGACGTCTCCGATGCAAATATGCTTGTCAGCCAACTCGTATAGTCTTTTTTTCAGGTGCTCGCTGGCTTTTTGCGGCAGTCCGGAGTCCATCAATTTGATATGCTCGGAAATGGATGCCGGAATGGCGGCCGCCGCCAGGGCATGATAGGCGAAGGTGTGGCCGTGGCAAAATACTTCTTCCTCAAAAAAGTCGGCCACCTTGTCTGTGGATGCGGTGATCGCCACCGGGGTGTATGCTGCGCTGGCCCCTTTGGCCGTGGTGAGAATGTCAGGCAGGACATTCCAGTGTTCGATGGCGAATATTTTGCCGGTGCGGAACCAGCCGGACATGATTTCGTCGCAAATCAGTAGAACGTTATTCTCATCACAAATCCGGCGCAGGATCGGGTAATATTCCGGCGGCGGGATCATTCGGCCGTTGGTGCCCACAATCGGCTCAACGATCATGGCGGCCACATTGCCTTCTTCCTTGATCATGTAGTCTATATATCTGGCACACTGCACGTTGCATTCCGGATAGGTGATACCGAAAGGGCACCGGTAGCAGTAATTATCCGGTGCAAAAATCACCCCATCCACCACGGTACGCGCCAGTTCAGCGTACCAGCGGCGCGAGTCCCCGGTTAACGCTGCCCCGACCGCGGTAGCGCCATGATAGGAGTGGTAGCGGGAAATCACTTTATAAGACGGAAACTGGGATTGTCGCACCATTTTCAATGCGGCTTCATTGGCCGCCGTTCCGCTGGTAGAAAAAAAGAATTTGCTGAGCTTTTCCGGAAACACCGAACGCAGGGCTTCGACGGCCTCCAACTGAATTTCTGTGATAAAGCCGGGGGAAACATAAGGCAATTTTTCGGCCTGCTTGACAATGGCTTCAATGACGACCTGATTTTTGTGGCCGAGGTTCGAGCACATCAACTGGGACGAAAAATCAAGATAGCGCTTGCCGGTATGGTCGTAAAAATAAATACCCTCTGCATCGGTGATCAGCAACGGGGTCTTCCATGCTTTCTGGCGGTTCCAGGTGCCATAAGTATGAGCCGTCATTTCCTTGATTCTTTCAATAATGTCGGTCATGTCTGTTTCTCCTTAGCTATTCTTTGCCATGTTGTTTATGCAACATTAGGGTTCATTGAAAACGACTACAATGCGGTCAACTTTTCGCGGTGGGCTTTATGCTTTTTGCAGATCGTTTTTAAGGCCCGGGATACTTCCGGCTGGGCTTTGATTTTTACAGCCGCCTCGGTGTAATAACGTTCGGCTCTGTCCACCAGGCGGTTGGTCGTGACCAGCGCATCCTCAACATTCATGCTGCCCGCCTCGGCGCATTCTTCACAAAACGGTGCCCGGGTAAAATCTCTGATGGGCTCCAAAATCATCTCGGTCACATTTTCACGGCGGGTCCGTTGAACCGCTTTTAAATTCTTGCCGGCATCAGAGGCAAATTGTTCAAACATTTCTTTGTGTTCAGCACACGCCGGACTACCGGCCACAGCCGCAAAGAACTCCTGGTCCTGTTTTTCCAGTCCCTCGGCGAAATTGAGGATACTTCCAAAATTTTCAAGAGGCATGATACCCTCCTCGGTGAGTGTTGTATGTTACGTGTTGCGCGTTTCGGGTTACGGGTTACCCGATGCATAGCGCATGGCGCATAGGGCAAAGCGTCTGATTTTTCAGAAATTTCCGAATCTTCGATCTATACGCTATGCGCCATGCCCTGTGCGCTATGCGCCTGCAATCCCGAATCCGAAATCCCAAATCGGAAGACCCGTACCCCGTAACGCGCAACTCGCAACGCGTGCCACGCACCCCGTAACCCGGCCTAGAACCAGCGCTGAATGACTACCTTAGTATCGGTAAAGAAATTAAAAATCTCCTGGCCATGGCCTTTGGTATCACCGAACATGGAATCGCCGGCGCCGCCGAACGGGAAAAAGCTCATGGGGGCTGCAATACCGATGTTGATTCCGATCATGCTCGGCTTGGCGCGATACTTGAATTCACGTGCAGCCGCACCGCTGCTGGTATAAATACAGGCGGCATTGCCAAATCCGCGGGTGTTGATCAAATCGATGACCTCATTCAGATCTTTGGCGCGAACTACGCTGATCACCGGGCCGAAGATTTCCTCCCTGGCGATGGTCATATCGGCTTTGACATTGTCGAAAATGGTGGGTCCGACGAAAAATCCGTTGGGCAGTTCCGGTACCGTAAAATTACGCCCATCCAAAATAAGATCGGCACCCTCTTCGATTCCCTTTTCAATGTAACTCAGGGATCTTTCCTTATGGGCCGGGCCGGCCAGCGGTCCCATGGCAGTTTGTTCATCCAGTCCGCTGCCGACTTTCATGGCTTTGGCAGCAGTCGTGAATTTTTCTACCAGCTCATCGGCAATATCGCCAACGGGCACCAGCACTGATCCTGACAGGCAGCGTTGTCCGCTACAGCCGAAAAATGAGGTGATTAACGAAGGCATTGAGGCCTCCAGGTTAGCATCGGGCATGACGGCGACGATGTTTTTTGCCCCTCCCAGCGCTTGACAGCGCTTTCCGGTTTCCCCGCAACGCTGATAAATGTATTTTGCTGTCGGTGTCGAGCCGACAAAAGAGATACCTTCAACATCCGGATTATCCAGCAGGCCGTTAACCACGTCACGGGACCCGTGAACCATGTTTACGACACCCTCCGGAAAACCGACCTCGTCAATAATCTCAAATATTTTTGTCTGGGTCATGGGCACCTGTTCGGACGGTTTGACGATAAAGGTGTTGCCGGTGACAAGGGCGTAGGGTAAAAACCACCAGGCGACCATCCCGGGAAAGTTGTAGGGCACAATGGCAGCAAAAACCCCCATGGGTTGACGATGACCATAGCAGTCAATATCAGTGGCAATATCTTCCAGGGTATATCCGGTCATAAGGGTGGTCACCCCGGTGGCGTGTTCGACATTTTCAATCATGCGGCGCACTTCGCCCCGGGCCTCGTCGATACATTTGCCCTGCTCGGTGGTCAGGACGGCGGCAATCTCTTCAAAATTTTCTTCAAAAGCATCTTTAAGCCTGAACAGATACCGGGCTCGCGTCAATGGCGGGGTGGTGCGCCAATCCCAGTAGGCATCTTTGGCAGCTTTAACCGCTTGATCCACATCCTCTTTGGTCCCGTAACCAACCTGGGCGATTTTTTCTGCTGTGGCCGGATTGCATATATCGCCGAATGTTGTTGAGTTGGATTCCACCCACTCTCCGTTGATGTAGTTTTTCATTAATGGCAGTGACATACCCTTTCCTCCTTTACTGGTGTTATAAATATTCTGATTTTGGTATTATGAACATTGGCAGACAATGGTAACTGTGATGATACACTTGCTTTATCAATATTAGGTCACTTTAGGCAAATCAAATTTTGTTGTCAAGAGATATTTTATGTTTTTCTGCGAAAAATATAAAATATATGTTAAAATAATACGAATATAATATATTAATAAGCAATAATATACGGTATCAAGCAAATACAGGTTGATTTTTATGTTTTCGAATGGTAGAGGTGTTTGGAATGACGAATGTCAAATGACGAATGAATAATTAAGGAATTCTTTCGATTTAAAACTCAATGGAGCGAGCCGACTTCACCAGCCTACTCCGCCGAAGCGGCTACGAAGGCCGGATAGTGGGCCAAGGCTACGACGGCTGAAAGCGACATCCTTCATTCGACATTCGACATTCGACATTCGTCAATCGTCATTCCGAAGGGGGGGGAAGCATGAAGCGC
>JAIVWA010000231.1:0-7117 GCA_049190255.1 Gammaproteobacteria bacterium
ATCCCTGATGACATCTTCAATCCATGCGGCAGGATCGACTTCCGGTGCGGTGGTCATTTTTTGTCCTTGTTAATCTAACCCGGACATGCCGGAACCAAAAAGTTTTTTAATAAAATGCAAAGAATTCACGACTAAGACTCTAAAATATATTCCATTGTGTTATTGTCAAACCGGGTATGATATATCTTTGACTGTAAACCCATACCACAAAAGGAGACAATATGGAAATCACATGGTTATTCCCCATCATCAAGATGACTTCTTTCCACCGATTTCCACCTATGTGGACATCCGGCCGTTTATCAAAGGCGTCAAACGCACCTGTCCGGATACCACAATCCGTATCATGCAGATCAACGAAACGATAACAATTTGATTTTCTATTGATTTTTTAGATGAAATACGGTTTATAAGGCAGGTTTGCCCTTGATCATCATTGCCGCTGCGAGGGCGGATAAATCCTCGACAAACTAGAAGCCGATGAACAGCCAAAATCTTAAAAGCCACGAAAGGCAATTCACCGTTCCGTTTTATGACCTGGATCCCATGCGGATGGTTTGGCATGGAAATTATCTGAAATACTTCGATACGACCCGGGCGGAACTCTTTTATGCTGCGGGGTTCGATCCCCTGGAATATTTTAAAAAGACCAATTACCTGTTTCCCATTACCAAAACTTCTACCAAACATATTGTTTCTTTGCGCTACCGTGACGAGTTTAAATGCAGGGCAGCGGTGACGGAGGCGGAATATAAGATTGTTGTCGATTTTGAAATTCGATTGATTCGAGACAATCAGCTATGCGCCAGGGGGAGAAGCGAGCAGGTTGCGGTAAAATATCCCGATATGGAAATACTGTTCGAAATACCGGATGACATCCGCAAAATGCTGGGATTTAAAAAATGACACCGGATTTTCAAAAAGCACATATAGCAGGTGTGGAACGAATCGCCGCCTGGTCTGATGTCCTGGACGACATCAATGTATTTCCGGTCGCCGATGGAGATACGGGACGCAATTTGATTACCAGCCTCACGCCGCTGCGCTATCTGGAAAAAAATCTGGAAGATACGATTCATAAACTGCTGCTCTCAGCCCGCGGCAATTCAGGCAATATAGCGGCCCAATTTTTTTCCGGTTTTCTCACCGCCGATTCATATGAAAACCTTCATCAAGCAGCCCGATCAGGAAGAGACCAGGCCTGGCAGGCCGTCAGCAAGCCGATACCCGGAACGATGCTGACCGTTTTGGATACATTGGTTGATTTTTTAGAAAAAAGTGACTTTAAAAATAAAACTGAATACGTTGCCGAAATCATCGACCTGCTGGAAGATTCCGTAAAGTCGACTCCCGAGCTGTTGCCCAAGTTGAAGCAGGCCGGCGTTGTGGATTCCGGTGCTCTGGGGATGTACATTTTTCTGGAGGGTTTTTTTAAGAGCCTCATCGGCCGGCACAATGAGTTTCGACCGATTGCTGCAATATTTCAAGGGATGCTCGAAATCTCGCCATCCTACCAGGTGGAGATGGAAGAAGGTTACTGTGTGGACACGGTAATTCATTTTGATGAAAACGCTGAAGAAAAGGTCAGCCAGCTCAGCCGGTATGGTGAAAGCGTGGTGGTCATCCCCCATAAGGACTATTTGAAGGTTCATTTACATACCAGCAATTCCCGCGAAGCCAGAGCGAAAATCGAATCTCTCGGTGATGTCGTCCATTGGACCGATGACAATATTGGAATGCAAATAAAAGATTTCTCCCGACCGCAGCGCCAGGGGGCTATCCATATAATGTCGGATGCGGCCGGTTCTGTGACCCGGGAGGATTCCCGTGAATTGGGCCTCACCCTTTTAGACAGCTATATAATTGCCGGGGAAAAATCATTGCCGGAAACCCTTTTCTCTCCTGAGGAGCTTTACCGAACCATGCGCCAAGGGGTCCGGGTTTCAACCTCTCAGGCTTCTGTATTTGAACGTCATCAATACTATCAGCGCGTTTTGAGCCAATACGCAAAGGTGCTGTATCTGTGTGTGGGGTCTGTCTATACCGGAAATTATGACGTTGCCATGGAATGGAAACAACAAAATGATCCGGATGACCACTTGACCGTTATCGATACCGGGGCTGCTTCCGGCCGCCTGGGTGCGATAGTGATTGCATCCGCCCGTTATTCAGCCCAAACCAAAGATCCGGATGCTGTGATTCGTTTTGCGCAAAAAGCCGTGGATAAATGCCAGGAATATGTCTTCCTGGATAAATTGAAGTACCTTGCGGCCGGCGGGCGGTTGGCAAAATCCAGCGCCTTTTTCGGCGATGTGTTCCACGTCAAACCGATCATCACTCCGATCGCCGAAGGAGCCAAAAAGGTCGGAGCCGTAAAAAATCGTAACGGACAGCTTAAATTCGCTCTTGATAAGCTTGAGGGATCTTTCGATAAAGAATCCTCGCCGTTTATCATGCTCGAATATACCGACAATTACGACTGGGTCAACGATACGGTCAAAAAAGAAATTAAAGCACGTTACCCCTCTGCTGAAATAATGCTGCAACCGCTGTCGCTGACTTCCGGTGTGCATATGGGCCCGGGGACCTGGGCTGTGGCGTTTTTGCCGGAACTCGTATGAAATATTTATTTAGACAGGATTAACAGGATTAACAGGATTTTTTTTGGGCTCGTATGAAACTTCAGTTTCTTTTTAGATTAAACTGGCCGCTTTTCAGGCCAGCGGCGCCGCTCGTATAGAAGTGGATTCCGAACCGCACTTAATCCGCCTCGGACCAATGGCCTGTGGCTGCCTTACGATCCAAAAATGCTTCGGACCCTTTCAGATTTCATCCTGATTTGTCTGACAGAAAAATAGGAAATGCCACCTGACCAAAATATACATGCACCCGATGTCGGCAAAAAGGGAAAATTTGCCGTCATTATTCCGGTCTACAACCATGAGCACGGGATTGATGATGTTGTCAAAAAATCACTGAAGCTCAACTTGCCGGTATTTGTGGTGGATGACGGTTCAACGGATACCAGCTCTGAAAAAATCAGGAACCACACAGGCATTTACCCCTTGCGGCACGCTGAGAACCGGGGCAAGGGAGCGGCCATTATCACCGGGTTTACCGAAGCTGCAAAAATTGCCGACTGGGCAATTACCATTGACGCGGATGGACAGCATGATCCGCAAGATGCCCTGCATTTGATGGAGGCGATTCCGGAAAATGAGCGACCGCTGGTTGTGGGGATGCGCCAGGGTATGGTGGGTAAAGAAGTCCCCTGGACAAGCCGGTTTGGACGCAAATTTTCCAATTTCTGGATAGTGCTTGCGGGAGGACCCCGGATGGCCGATTCTCAAAGCGGGTTCAGAATCTATCCCCTGCCTGAATCGCTGAAACTGAACGTAGCCGCCAGGCGGTTCCAGTTTGAGGTCGAAATTCTGGTAAAAGCCGGATGGCAAAAGCTTCCCGTTATCGAAGTGCCGGTCAGTGTCAGTTATGCACCCGGCAAAGAAAGGATTTCCCATTTTCGTCCCTTTATCGATTTTTTAAGAAATACCTGTACATTTACGCGACTTATTACCCAGAGAATTCTGATTCGTCCTTTCGCAGGAAAACCATAGGATGCCAACCCTCTCGCCTTTTCACAACGGGCCGGAATACCACACAAACTGATATGGAAATTGACAGATCTGTTTCACAAAATGCTCTGGTCATCGGATCCGGCGTGGGGGGTCTTTCGACCGCCATCATCCTTGCTCAACTGGGGTTCCGGACAACCGTGATAGAAAAAAATCCTTTGCCCGGAGGATTAATGCGCGGCTACACCCGCAAGGGGCTCGATTGTGCCGTCGGGGTACACTATTTGGGAGCACTCGATGACGGCCAGGTCATGCGAAGGCTTTTCGATTTTCTGGGGGTTTCCCCGGGGATCCCGGTTGAAAGGATGGGGGCCGATGGCATCATCGACAGATATATTTTCGAAGACTTCACCTTTGACCTTCCGGAGGGTTTTGATGCCTATGAAGAAAACTTGAGGACTGCATTTCCGGACGAACATCGGCAGATCAACGCGATAATGAAAATCATAAGGCAGCATGGGGAAAAAATTCACACCCTTGATTTTCTGTTTTCAAGACAAAACGATGTCTCCATGCTGGAGAGCATGAAACCGTTCGGAGAAATCCTGACTGAATTGGAATGCTCTCCCGGTCTCCGGGCAGTTCTGGGCATCCCTTGCTGCTGGATCGGCGTGCCGCTGGAATCGTGCCCTACCTTTTATCACAGCATGGTACTGGCTACCTACCTGTTCTCATCCTGGCGCTTAAAATGCAGCAGTGCCCAGATGGCCAATGCCTTTGCCCAACGCCTTAAATCCCTCGGGGGCGAAATCATTTCCGGTGATGGCGTGGAAAAAATTCTTGTGAACAATCGCGTTGTCGAAGGTGTTCAATTAAAATCGGGATCGGAGTTGAAATCACCGCTTGTCATCGGCAGCATACATCCGAAAGTCGTTCTCAATATGCTGCCGGATGGCGCGGCCAAACCCTCATATCGCAGACTCGTATCGAAAATGGTTGACACCGATGGAATGTTTTGCGCCCATGTAACTGTTGATGCCTCATCCCATGCGGCCATACCCTATAATATTTTCAAAATTCATACGGATAAAAATGGAACTATTCTTAATGTGAAATACCATCAACTAAGAGAAGGTGAGCGGGATGGAAAGAATTTGCTGACCATACTGACATCAGGTGACCACGAACGCTGGCAAAAATGGGAGCACACGAAAACCGGCCGCCGGGGTGGGGAGTATGTCAGGGAAAAGGAAAATAAAGCCTGGCGCTTAATTCGTGAAGCGGAGGATATATTCGGGCCGCTGCACGGCGCGAAACTAATTGACGCCTATACGCCGCTTACCACTCGCGACTGGGTTAACAGCCCGCAAGGTTCGGCCTATGGCGTTCTTCGTTCTTCAGACCAGCTGCTGGAAGCCTCGATCCTAAATCGCACGTCGGTTAAGGGTTTATTCCTTGCAGGCCAGAGTGTCATGGCACCGGGGATTATCGGCACAATACTCGGATCTCTGGGTACCGTGAAGCTGATCATTGGCCCTGAACGTTTCGATAAAATGTTTAAGCATTTAAGGCTTGAAAAAAAATAATGAGGAAATTCTTATATAAATCCATCATTTTCGTATCCGGAAAATTAGGTCTGTGGGTATTTATTGTCTATGCCTGGATCGTCGCCACCGGGTTTTTCCTTTTATTCCCTTTAAGAGTGGCAAACAGTGTCAGGCTTTACCGGGCGCTTTACCCTGATCGCAACCGGCTGTTTCATCTGTGGTGTGCCTGGCGGCAGTTTCATAATTTTACCGATGTTTTTATGGACCGCTTTCTGCTTCAGGAATCCGACGAACTCACTTTCACTTCTGAAGGTTGTGAACACCTTGAAAAATCAATTGATGACGGAAAAGGCGGCATTTTACTGATGTCGCATATGGGAAACTGGGATGTTGCCGCCCATCTTTTAAAGCGCAAGGTCAATCGTATCCGGCTGCTGCTTTATATGGGCGTCAAGCAAAAGGAGCAAATCGAGCAGATGCAAAAGGAAAGCCTTTCCCAAAGCGACATCCAAATCATTGGGGTGGAACAGGACGGTGGGTCCCCTATGGATATCCTGGAGGGGATTAGATTTATCGAATCGGGCGGAGTGGTTTCGTTAACCGGGGATCTTGTGTGGAAAAAGGATCAACGAACCGTCCCCGTAAAATTCCTCGGGCATGAAATATTGCTGCCGGAGGCCCCGCATTTATTTGCCTTATTGTCCGGCGCCCCGTTGTTTATTTTTTTCGCATTTCGGACGGGGAAAAATCAGTATCATTTCACCATGTCGGAACCCATTGCCCTGGTTTGCACCTCACGGGAGGAAAGAGCCGGGACGATTCGACAATCTGCTCAAAAATACGCCGATATCCTGGAAGCAACCCTTCGCAACTATCCTTTGCAGTGGTACCACTTTGAACCTTTTCTCGCTGCCAAACCCAAGCCGGATCCGCCCAAGGCGGAGAATTGACTATTGAAAATTGAATATTTGGGAAATGATAATTTTTAACGAGGACTTCGGGTCTTTAATGCCTTCTTTGTCCTTAACCCCCTGGCCCAGACCTGACTTTACGTTGCTCAATTATTTAGATTCATATTTGGGAACCTGACACGGACCGTAATATGATCTTATAAGTCGCACCAGGGCGGGCTGAACGTTGAACCCTGAACCTGTGAACGGTTAGCGCCGCTCATGCTTGCTTTTTGGTTTGCTCGTATAACAAAATCGGGGATTCGTTGTGCAACACGACTTCTTCACCGATGACGCATTCTTTAACATTTTCAGCAGATGGAAGTTCATACATGATATCAAGCATGCAGCTTTCCATAATCGCTCGTAACCCACGGGCACCTGATTTTCGCTTTGTAGCTTCTTTTGCAACAGCCGAAAGCGCGCTGTCGGTCAGCCGCAGGTTGACCCCTTCCATTTCAAAAAGCATTTTAAACTGCTTGAGCAGTGCATTTTTCGGCTCTTTCAGTATCCGGATCAGGGCATCCTCGTTCAATTCACCCAGGGTGGCAATCACCGGCAGGCGCCCTAAAAATTCCGGAATCAGCCCGAATTTGATCAAGTCCTCGGGCTGAACCATTTTCAAAGAGTCACCGATACTCCTTTCTTTTTCTTTGACGATTTTGGCGCCGAAACCCATCATTTTGGATCCAGATCGCCGCTGGATGATCTTTTCCAGACCGTTAAAGGTCCCACCGCAGATGAAAAGTATATTCGAGGTGTCCACTTTGACGAAATCCTGCTGGGGATGCTTTCGGCCGCCTTTGGGCGGCACGCTGGCGGTGGTGCCCTCGATTATTTTCAATAACGCCTGCTGAACACCTTCTCCGGATACATCGCGTGTGATGGAGGGGTTATCCGTTTTGCTGGCAATCTTGTCAATTTCATCTATGTAAACGATGCCGCGTTTGGCCTTTTCCACATCATAGTCGGCATTTTGAAGCGAGGAACGAATGATGTTCTCAACGTCCTCTCCGACATAGCCGGCCTCGGTCCAACTGGTGGCATC
>JAIVWA010000232.1:0-7116 GCA_049190255.1 Gammaproteobacteria bacterium
GACGGTTTTTCCCACCCATTGACCCCAATCCTGCTCTCTGAGTCGTGAATCGGTCGTCAGTGGGGTTTTCAAATAGGCATTGATTTTTTCAGCCGTTGCCAGAGTGCGGCCGGTATCGCTTGCCAGTATGCGATCCCATGGGAATTGCTTTAAAAGCTCCCCCCACCGGGTGGCCTGACTTTCTCCGTCGGCCGTCAACGGTGAGTCGCTCTGACCCTGAATCCTTTTTTCCCGATTCCACATTGTCTGTGCATGACGCACAAGTCCAAATCGGGTGCTATTCGATTGGTTTTGCATCGGTTTTTTTGGGTTAAACGGAGTTGTAATCCGGTCTCCTCAACTTGTAATTCTTTTACTTCAACTGGAACATTGCTCCGAAACAGTTTAACTTTTTCGGAGTTTATTCCGATTTGGTAAAACAATCAGGGAAAACTAGTGGCGGCATTTTACAATATTTTCCAGCACCCGCGCAAGTTCCTGATAATTCAGGCCCAGATTATGGTTGGCTCGCACATAAGATTTTGCGGTTTGCCCCATTTGCCGTCTCAGCTCCCGGTCGCTCAACAGACTTTTAACGGCATCCACAAAGGGCGCCATTTCATGCGCCGGTACCAAAAAGCCGGTTTTCCGGTCTTGAACGGCTTCCGGAACTCCGGCATTGTCAAACGCCACCACCGGCAGGCCGCAGGCCTGGGCCTCTAAAAATACCATCCCCAGGGATTCCCCGATACCGGGAAACACAAACACATCGGCAGCGCTGTAGAAACGGTAAAGTTCAGGTCGAGGAATTTTCCCGACAAACCGGAACTTGCCCGGTATCTGTTCTGCGGCCAGGTTCTGAAGGGTTTTCCTTTCTTTGCCATCGCCGGCGATGATCAGCTGAAACTGGTGTCCCTTGCGGCCAAGTTCACCGCAGGCACGTATCACCCATTTCAGACCCCGGGTCTTGACATCCCGTCGAAACATGGCGGCTGAAAAAATAACAGGTTCGTCCTTTTGACACCATTGACGCCGCAATTCTTCCCGGGCCTGCCTGTCAAAGGTGAATTCTTCAGGGTTTATGCCCGGGGCTACATAGGTAACCCGGTCATCGGGCACTAGCCGTTTGAGATTGAGCAGGTCCACCTTTTTATTGGTAAATACATGATCGGCGGCAAGCAGGGCGGATTTGTTTAGATAAAAGCCGGGCCGGGTCTTAAATCGGCGCCTTCGTTTGGTCGAGTATATTCCCTGAAAAATAACATAGGGAATTTTCATTTTTCTTGAAACGTATGGCCCCAATAAATCCGGAGCCTTATAATAACTATGATAGGTAAACCAGAGATCGGCTGGACTGGAAGAGAATTTTCGGGTCACCCGCCTTCTGTCCCACAACAGTCGCGGCCACAGCCAGGGTTTCCAGTAAAGCCAGCGGCACCGCAACGCGCTGGCCGTCAGGACCTGATGATCCTGTTCGACCAGGTAATCAAAAATACCGGTGGCGGTGACCAGGTCACCGGAAGGGTGCGCATGGCCCAGGGGTTTAAAGGGAGCGTAAAAGCAAATTCTCATTGCTCAGATGTCCGGATAATTACTAAACGGTTTAAGGCGCAATAGTTATGGTATAGGGTAGAAGGTGTAAGGTATAGGGTAAAGGACAAAGAATCATAATAAGAAAGAGCTTCCATTCCTTTTACCTTTAACCTTATACCCTATACCATTAATTTTCTACTCCGCTTCTATGTCCTTTGCACAGCAATCCCCAATCCGAAATCCCAGATCCGAATTCAAACACCCATCCCCTTACGAAATATTTCGGCAAGATCCTGTATCAACCGCCGGTTGTCAAAAGCATCCGCCACCGTTTGTCTGGCGGTCGGTATGATCCGGTTTCTCAACTCCTGGTCGGTCAACATTCTCTGCATGGCTTCGGCCAGTCTTTCAGGTTGACGCGGCGGCACCAAAAGACCGGAAACGCCGTTTTCCACAAGCTCCGGAATGGCTGAAATATCGGTGGCCACCACCGGCACGCCCACCGCCATACTTTCCAGCAAAACATTGGGGATTCCGTCGCGGTCGCCATTCGACGCCACTTCACAGCCCAGGACGAACAGATCGGTGTTGCGATAATGTTTAAGAACCTCATGGTGCGGCCGGGTGCCAAGCCATCGGGTTACCGAAGTCAATCCCAGCTCATTAACCAGCGCCAGGATTTTTTCTCGGTCATCACCGTCGCCGATCAGGATATGATTTAAGGAAAGGCCTTGACTGGTCAGCAGCTTGAGCGCCCGGAAGACGGTGGGCAGACCTTTTTTGGCTGTTAATCTGGCGATGGTCAGAATCCGGTAGGGTTGACCGGGATTTTGCTGTTCCGCATAATTGCCCGAAAACAGATCGACATCGATGCCGTGGTAATTGCGATGGATCGGCGTTTTATGGCCGTCGGCAATTTGCATAAGGTGCCTGCGGTTATATTCGGTGCAGGTGACCACAAACCGGGACAGCTCGATTTTTTCACGCAGCTGCCGGGGATCAGATGTATAGATATCTTTGGCATGGGCGGTAAAGCTAAACGGCAAACCCGTCAACTGGCTGGTAAACATGGCCACCGAAGTGGGGGAGTGGGCGAAGTGGGCATGCAGATGGGTCACACCGCTTGCCGGCAGCAGGCGATGGGCCAGATAACCGGCCTGGAACAAATGCTTGAGGGTGGCGGATTTGCGGGTCCTTAAAAATCGGCGCCAGGCTGTTTTAAGGGCCGCGGCATAAACCCCGGGCCTTTTGGAAGCCAGAATCAGATTGTGGTACAACAACCGGGGCAAAGGCTTTATCAGAGTTTCCGGCAGATAGTCTACCCGGGCCCGGATTTTTTTGACGCTTTCGTGGGTAAAGTCTTCCCGGGGTTTTCGCATGGAAAACAGATGGAGGTTAAACCCGAGCTTTTCAAGCAACAGGATTTCATTGGAGATGAAGGTTTCCGAAATACGGGGGTAGCCTTTCAGGATCATCCCCAGAACAGGTCCGCCGGATGGGTTCATGATTTTTGGCACCTGAATTCACGCAGGCGTTGTTGCATGGTTTCGATGCCTGTCAGCCGAAACCGGGAAATGGCTTCGTGATAGGGTTCAGGGTTTTCCAGAAGATCGAATAGTTTTTGACGCAAACGGTCAGCGCTAAAATCACTCCAGGCAATGTAATCGACCAGATTTTGGCGGTGAAAGGCCCGGGCCCGGATAATTTGTTCTTGGCGGGGCGTCTCCCTCGGAATGACCAGACTGATGGTTCCCTGGCCCAGAATCTCACACAGGGTGTTGTAGCCTCCCATGCTGACGACGATATCCGCTGCTGAAAAAATTTTCTCCATTTGCCGATAAAAATGGTAGGTTCGGACCCCCAGCCGTCTGGCCCGTTTGAAAACATCCCTTCTTTCCTCCTTCGGCATAAAAGGACCGGTGATTAAAACGCTTTTGAAGGGCGGCTGATTGGAAAAAGATTCAAGGGTGGCCAGATAGGTATCCATAACCCGGTAACCGTCGCCGCCGCCGCCGGTGGTCACCACCACCAGTTTTTCAGGGCTTTTCAGTCCGAGTTCTTTTTTGATCTTGTTTACCGCATCTTTACCCGGAATTTTACGGGGAATATAACCGGTAAAATGAATTTTGCGGCTGATGGCATCTGAAATTTCGTACTCCTCTATGGGGTCATAAAAATCCTGTATCCCGTAGATCCAGATTTCGCTGTAAAGATTCTCGAGATGCTCATAAACCTTTTTTTCGCGCCAGTCTTTTTTGACCGTTTCGGCGTCGTCCATTATATCACGCAATCCAAGAATGGTCCGCGTGTCCGGCCGGCAGCGCCGCAACCATTTTAAAGTGGGTAAAACCTCTTTCTTGAGTCCGAGGGGCTCTTTGTCCACAATGAAAAGATGGGGTTGAAAGGTTTTGGCCGTGGCGGTGATGATATTTTTACGGATATCAAGGGCATGCCGGGGATTGATCTTGATGGACATTGGCAGGTACTCATCGTTGGTTTTTTTTATCATTCCCGGAATCCGCACAAAATCAATCCGCTCGCCAAATGAAAACCGACCGGCAATAGGGGAACCGGTCAGAATCAAAATATTGATGCGCGGCCCCATCAAATGGGATGCAATCGCCATCGTCCGGCGGATGTGACCGAGACCATAGGTATCGTGCGAATACATCAGGATGTTATAGATTGAGTTCCGTGCCATTTACCTTATCGATCAATGTTGGAATTTTTAATTGCTGACACCTGAAACCTGACACCCGACACCTCAAACTCCTTACAACATGTTGTCAGAAAAACGCCTTGAAGAGCCTATATCACATCCAGGGCATCGTATCAAATATTCCCGTAAAATTTTGCTTTTTCACCCCCTATAGCGGTTGTCATAAATATTTTCCGTTTACCGGATTTGCTAACAAACAAAATGGTGGTGTGTAACGGTTTGAAATTATTACAAACATGACAACCGCTATATTATTAGTCAAATTTTTCATTATTCTTTTCTTTAAGGGCCTAATTTGATATATTCAACCCCAAATTAGGTCCTTTATCGGAGGGTAAATTTGCTCCTAAACACGAACCTTTCGGTTTCAGGTGCAATGAAACGGGTATAAGGTTTAAGGTAGAGGGTTTAAGGTAGAAGGAATAAGGTCTATTTTTTATACTGATTTTTTTTCAAAGTCTTTTACCCTATACCTTACACCCTATACCCTCTACCATTCTCTATATACCTGACACTTGAACCTATAAATAGTATTCAACTGCCCTGTCGAAAGTCTAATATGAAAATCGAAACCCAACGCCTGATCGACCGCTACGTCGGAACAATTATTTGTTTTATATTTTCAATATTTAATCGCTTTTTCCAGAAAAAGTCCGGCCCTGATGAAACCAAAAGGATACTGATTATCATTTTATCCGAAATGGGGGCCCTCGTCCTGGGCTATCCCATGTTTCAGCGTCTAAAAGAAAAATTCCCCGAAGCCTCCCTGCATATCATGCTGTTTGAAAAAAACCGGGAAGTGGTGGAATTGCTGGGCATCATTCCGGCGGAAAATATTATAACCATAAACGATAAATCCATGCCGGTTTTTGTAAAGTCCTCGCTGGGTGCGTTGTCCAGGATGCGAAAGCTCAAAATCGATACGGTCATCGACTGCGAGTTATTTTCAAGAATCAGCAGTATCCTTTCATTTCTCAGCGGTGCCGCCACCCGGGTGGGGTTTCATCCCCACACCCAGGAAGGGTTATACCGGGGAAATTTTATGAACCGTCCTGTGCCGTATAATCCCTACCACCATATTTCGCGCCAGTTTCTTACCCTGGTCGAGGCCATTGGTTCCACCACCCATCCCAAAGCCAAACGTCTGCCGGCCGATGACAAATTGGAAATACCGCAGATGAATTTTGGTCCGGATGAAATCGCAGATGCTAAAAAACGCCTGTTTGACAAGGCGCCGGAAATAAAGGCAAAAAGAATCGTGCTCATCTATCCCGGCGGCGGCCTGCTGCCGATTCGTGCCTGGCCGCTGGATTATTATTGCGACCTGGCCGAAGAATTACTCAAACATGGATTCGCCGTGTGTGTCATCGGCCTGGCCGAGGATAAAAAAGTGGCCCGGACGATCTTATCCCATACCCAAAGCGAAAATTGCGTGGATTTGACCGGGTATACCAAAACCATCCGGGAATTGATGCTGATATTTCATTTTTCAGCACTGCTGATCACCAATGACGGCGGTCCCGGACATTTTGCGGCCATGACACCCCTTCCGACCATAATTTTTTATGGCCCGGAAACACCGCTGCTGTATGGCCCCATAAGTGATAAGGCGCTGAATCTTTTCTTGGGCCTATCCTGCTCACCCTGCGTAACTGCTTATAATCACCGCAAATCTCCCTGCGACGGCGACAATTTGTGCCTGAAGATGATTGAGCCGCAACAGGTGCTGGCCAGTGCTCTGAAAATTTTAGAACCTTAGTTATTTGCTTGATTAAATTATGAAAATTCCAAGCATCAAAAACCAAATATCAAACAAATTCCAATGACCCAAATTCAAAATCACAAACTGTATGTTTTGGTCATTGGGTATTGGGATTTGAGATTTATTTGTAATTTGGTGCTTGAAATTTGGGATTTTAATGTAATTATGATGTGACAATAAACTGTAATGCGCGTCTTTGGGAATAAATGCAGCCTAGTAACCACAAAATACCCCAGCAAACTTACCGAACATTGTTCTGGTGCCTGATAATCGCCTTTACAGTCTTTCGCCTGTTTTTGGTCAATAAATTCGGTCTTGGGGTGGATGAATCCCACTATTTGCTATATTCTCGGAAACTGGCCTGGGGGTACTTTGACCACCCCCCCATGGTAGCCTTTCTGGCTGCCCTGACGACCACCCTCGGAAACAGTGTTTTTTTTGTCCGCCTGGGCCCGATCATCTGCACCGCTGGCAGCCTGATTCTATTGCGATATCTGGCGCTGACCCTTTACCGGGATGAACGCATCGCCTTCTGGGCAGCGCTGACGCTGCATCTGATGCCCTACCAGCAGGTGTTGATGGTGGGATTGCTGCCCGACGCCACTTTGAATCTTTTCTGGTGCGGCACCCTGCTGGCCGTATGGCAGGCGATGAAAACCGGCCGGTGGTCGCTGTGGATTTTGACCGGTCTGCTCTTCGGTGGTGCCCTGCTCAGTAAATATCATGCCGTGTTGCTGGCGATATGCCTGCTGGGCTATTTGATCACATCTTCCGAGCACCGTTACTGGTTGGCAAAAATTCAGCCCTGGGCGGCGGTAATGATCGGCCTGGTCGTTTTTACGCCAAATATCATATGGAACGCACAGCATGAATGGATTTCTTATTCCTATCAACTCGGCCAGGGTTCCGGCGACGGCCTGAGCTTTGGTGATTTTTTTGCAGCAATCGGGGGACAGTTGGGCGCCTGGTCACCGCTTATTTTCGGTCTGCTGATTGCCGCCGGCCTCGTCCTCGCACGGCAAAAGAAAATCAACAGCAACGATCGCTTCGTTATCTGGACCAGTATCCCTATTTTTGTTTTTTTCTGCCTCGCCGGGCTGACCACCAAGGTTCTTCCGCACTG
>JAIVWA010000233.1:0-7093 GCA_049190255.1 Gammaproteobacteria bacterium
CGAAAATAGTCATTCCTAGCAGTCCAGCAATCAGAAAGAGCAATCCGATGGTCTGAACTAGGTGATAGATGCCGTTGTGGTCAAATTTCCAGACCAGCATGAAGACCATGGATTTTCTTGCCTGTAGTCCGGCTGCCATAATGCTGATCATTACCCCGCTGGCCATGAATCCGGCACCCGGCTCACCGGTGAAAGCTAGAAATACATAGGCCCAAAATGCAAATGAGAGTGCCAGAGCTTCATATATAACGAAAAGAAAAAAGATGCCGGGATAGAACAGGGTCGCCAGATAAAACCCCAGCCCTGCAATAAGCATAAGGGGCAGAGTTCTTATTGAAGCCTCATAGCCCCACAGGTCATATACGACCCCGACGACAAAAAGAGAGACCGCAAAGGCCAGAGCCAAGTTCAGCACCAGCCATATACGATTTTGAATGGTGGGTAACAAATCCAGGCCATGGGCCGCTGCTCCCAGGGCTGCGGCCAGACCAATTAAGCCGATGGCAGCGGACCAGATATTTATTCGCCACAGCTCGCTCTTAAACTCCAGGCAGAAATGTAAAAGAAAAATACCTCCGAAGGCGACAAAGGCTAAGATGATGTCAGTTGCTGCCGTAGTTTGTTCAGCAGGATCCTGTACCAGTCTCATTTACACGGAACCATTACAGTGGACGTTAGATGAAAACCTGAAATCACCTCCTGGGTCATTTGAAATTCCGGTCCTTATAACTCAGCCCTTTATCGGTCAAACAGTAATTGGGTTCACTGTCCGGCCCACAGAGAAAAGAGCCATCCATCCGATGGACATAGCCTTTTTCAACCAGATCTGATAATTTCCCCTTTTTTCCCAGATGATTTCCAGGATAATACACCCCTTTTTTCATCTTCTCCAGAATTTTTTTTGTCATCTGAATCTCCCAAATTTGCAACCGTTCCAAGGTTCAGCGTTAACTTTCTGCCCTTAAGAATGCGACCTAAATCTCGGATCAATTGCCATGCTCGATTTTCTCGTTTCAGGTAGACTTGGGTTGGTGATGGATAGTTGGGGCGAGACTATTTAGGAACACATACTGAGGTCTGTGTCAACCCAAGAATTCTATACATTTTGCTTTTATTCCACCCGAGAGAGATAAAATATCGAATTTTTTTGAGAAATTTTGACCATTGTTACGTAAAAGGAATCAGTTCAATATTTATTTTGTTTGATGAGCTTGAGGCAGATTTGTAGATTGTTGTAGGTTTGGACATCACCCGGTTTGAGCCGCAGTGCGGTGTGGAAATGTTCGAGGGCCTCCTGTAATTTCCTCTGGCGGACAAGAGCGGCTCCCAGGTTGCTGTGCACCTGGGCGTAGTCCGGTTTCAGGCGCAACGCCGCCCTGAAGTGTACGATGGCCTTTTCAAGCTCGTCCTGACTCGCCAGGGCTACGCCGATATTACTATGGGCTGCTGCATAGCCGGGATTGATATACAGGGCGATTCCAAAATGTTTAACGGCCTCTTCTGTTTTACCCTGGGATGCCAGCGCCGTACCCAGGTTGTTGTAAGCTTTGGCATAGCCGGGATTTATTTGCAATGCCTTGTTAAAGTGAACAATGGCTTCCTCAATTTTGCCCTGACGTTTCAGGGCATTGCCGAGATTGTTGTGCGGTCGGGCCTTTTGAGGCGATTTTTCTACCACATCGCTCCACAGGCTAACCGCATTGCTCCATAGGGTGTTTCTTTCATGGGTCCATGCTGAAAATACTAGGATTATCGCGAATATCGTTACGATTTTCAGGACTTTAAATCTTAAATAGCGATCGGCCAGGATGACGGCTATTAAGATGATCATCATGGAGGGCAAATAGGTGCGATGCTCAAATACTATTTCAAGTCCGATGATCGATGATTCTATGACCAGATTTCCGAAATACCACAGGAGACAGAAAGATAAAAGCCGATCTTTTTTGGCCAGCCAGAAAGACCATGCAAGCAATCCGATGATCGCAACCAGCGCCAAAAGGGTTGTTAACGGATCAATCAGGGAGTGGGAAAGGGGAAAATCATAATCCAGATTCAGACGATTCGGGTGAGGGTATATCAGAAGGCTCAGGTATAAAATAACCACTCTGAACTCGGTGAAAACGCGCTGGGTCAGGGTAAAATTTCGCAGTTCATATTGAGACAGGATCCTTTCAAAAGGATGGCCGTCTAAATATATAAGTGACACACCGATGAGCAGGATGAATACTCCGATTAAAAACGGCAGGTGTCGCTTCAGCCATTCCCGGCTGAGGTCCTGGAAGAAAAACCATTCATAGAGCAAAATGAAACATGGTAAGGTGGCGGCGGTTTCCTTAGTGCCAAGCGCCAGGATGCCGGACATCAAACAGGCTGCAGCCAGGAGCCATTTGATAGTGGGGCTTTGTGTCAGGCGGGCCCTGGTATAACACAGCATGGCTAGAATATAAAACATGGACGCCATACTGTTCATTCTTTGAACGATATAGGTCACGGACTGAATATGCAGGGGGTGAATCAGCCAGATCAACACCGCGATGTAGGGCAGCCATCTGCTGTTTCCGAACCGGGACTGCAAGGCCGGCAACCCTAAAGTTGTTTTAATAAATAAAAAAAGGAAACCACCGGCAGACATGTGAATCAGGATGTTCACCAACCGGAAACCAACGGTATGATAACTGTGGAAATAATAATTGAGGGCAAAACTGATATATGCCAGGGGGCGATTGGGTAGCGGGCTTTTAGATGCGGCGTCTTTGAGGCCGGACCAGGAAAGCTGGGTCAGGCGGATAGCGGGGTTGTTTTTTATGTTACTTCCGTCATCAAAAACAAAAGGCCCCGCCAGGTTACTGGAATAAATCAAAAAGACCAGGAAAACAGTAAGCCCCGCCAGCGAGGTCTTGAGGGTAAAATTCAGAATATCCTTCGTGGATTGGCTTTTGGGGGAATCGGGGCGGCCGGCCGGTTGACCTGTCAATGATTTGTTTCGCATGAGGTTTTTAATTATCCAGGGAATTCCCTCAGGAACCGTTGGCAGACTGATGGCCAGTCAGCTTTGGTCTATTGCTTCAAAGCTTTGAGTATCTCTTTGGCACGGTGGGCCATATGTAATCCATCTGTGCCGATGGCCAGCAGGGTAAAATCCTGCCTGATGAAAGGCTCAACCGCTTCAGCCGTGGCACCAAATAGTCCCAGGCGAACCCCTGCTTTTCTGCAGCTATTTGCGATGGTTGTGATGGCCTGCTCAACCTCGGGATCGGTCAACTGCCCCAACTTGCCCATACTGGCAGATAAATCGTAGGGACCGATAAAAATAGCGTCAATCCCCGGGACCTTCACAATCTCGGAAATATTCTTTAAGGCCATGGTGGTTTCAGCCTGCAAAATAACTGCAATCTCATCATTGGCCCGCTCCATGTACTCGTTAAACCGCAGGCCGTATTTATGAGCCCGGCTGATGCCGACGCCGCGGTTGCCCTGGGGTGGGTATTTACACATTCGAACGACAGCCTCAGCTTCTTCAGCTGAATTCACCTGGGGTGCAATAATCCCGTCCGCACCGATATCCAGTGCTTTTTTGATCCAGACTTCATCATTGGCCGGGACGCGGATAACACAGGGACAGCTACGGCCGGCAGCCTGCAAAATTGTCTGTGCGCCGTGAGCATTGAAAGGGCTGTGCTCAGTGTCGATAAACAGCCAGTCAAATCCGACTTCGGCCATAATTTCGGCAACCTCGGCATAAGGAAGTGTTATGAGAGTTCCCACCAGTACATCACCTCTATTCAGTCTTTTCCGGAAATTTGAATTCACTTCGGTCTCCCATCTGTCTTTAAATGCAACTTTGAGACAGCCTCTAATAATTATATTATATATCGGCCCTCAGTTGTGAAAAATTTTTAATCTGATTCTTTTCGTACTCGTACTCGTGCTCGAAATCAGAATTTTATAGGGGACGAGGGACGAGGACGAGTACGAGGACGACGACGAAGCCTGTACTCTCTAACCGCGTAATGTACCCGGTATAAAGCCGAGGTCTAAAACCATTTTTGATGATTATCCTTCACAATCTCCAGAGCTTTAATTTTGATGGTTAGCGGTATTTCGGGTTCGATGTAGAAAACATATTCATCAAATATGCCGCCGAGCAAAATATCAATCTGGCGGGTGCGCTCGATGAATATCCCGCGTTTATCGAAAATGATATCTCCATCATCGTCTTTGATAAGGGTCATCGCAAATAATTCCCGCTTTCCCTTGCGAACCGAGAACCGGTCGCCAACCTCAAAAGGAGAGTTAGGCAGCTGATCGATATGTATCAATATGCCTTTTCGATCGGGATCATAGAAGGCGATTTGATGGGGGCTGATACCGGATATTGATGTCATAGGAATACCTCGCCTTTCTCAAACAAACGCCTACGCAGGGCGGTTTTGAGCAGCAAATGCCGGCCCTAGTACCCGACTGCCTGCCCATCTTTTCTGGGATCCGATGCGGCACAATACCCGCATGGCAGGCAATGGATTGCCTGGGCACCGCCGAAATGAAAGATCGTTGCATCTTCGATGATCGCATGACCGCGTTTTTTAAGATCGCTGATGACAAGCTCTGAGAAACCGGGCTCCACAGCGACACTAAAATCTTCATCGACCCGCCAGCGGGGCGCATCGCAGGCGGACTGGGGGTTTTGATTATAGCCAAAGATCCGAACCATCATCTGAACGTGGCCCTGGGGCTGCATGCTGCCGCCCATGACCCCGAAACTCATCAAGGCCCGGTTATCCCGGGTGACAAATCCCGGAATAATGGTCTGAAAAGGGCGCTTGGCGCCGGCAACACAGTTGGGGTGGTCTTTATCCAACACAAAGCCGTAGCCCCGGTTTTGCATGGCGATGCCGGTGTTCGGAATCACAATGCCCGATCCAAAGCCCAGATAGTTGGACTGAATGAAAGAGATCATCATACCGCTCTCATCTGCGGCCGTCAGGTAGACGGTTCCGTGATCGGTGGGCATGATTGATTGAGGGTGAGAAGCCTGTGTCATGGATATTTCCTCGGCCCTGTGCGTCAAAAATGCGGTGGTTAAAAATTCTTCAGGATTAACTTCCATGCTACGAACATCGGCAATGTGCCGATAGGCTTCGGCAAACGCAATTTTCATGGCCTCAATCTGAAGGTGAATGCTGTCGGCTGAATCAGCCGGATATTGCCCAAGGTCAAACTGATTCAGGATCCCCAGAGCAATGAGCGCTGCCAAGCCCTGTCCGTTGGGTGGTATTTCGTGCATATGCACATTTCGGTACTTGACTGAAATGGGCGTCACCCATTCGGATTTGTGATCTGCCAGATCCTTAAGGATCATGAGGCCGCCGTTTGATTGGGCGCAATCAACAATCTGTTCCGCCAGTTCCCCGCGATAAAAGGAATTTCCCTTGCTTTCGGCAATCATTCTGAGTGTTCGTGCCTGATTCCTGCAGATAAATTGGTCACCGGCACGGGGGGCTCTTCCGCCGGGTAAAAAGGTCCGGCCAAAATCCGGAAATTCCCGGTACAATTCGGCCGCGAGCGCCCAGCGGCCCGCTGTTTTGGGAGAAACCATAAAGCCATTTTGCGCATATTCAATCGCCGGCGTGAAAAGATCAATAAAGGGCAATTTGCCGAAACGTTGTGACAGTTTAACCCACGCATCCACAGCACCGGGAACGGTTACCGCATCCCAGCCAAACTTCGGCATTTGATCGAATCCTGCAAATTGTTCATAGGACCAGGCCTTCGGTGATCGTCCGGATCCATTCAGTCCGTGAAGCTTTTGATCGCTCCAGACCAGGGCAAAGGCATCACCGCCGATGCCGTTGCTGGTCGGCTCGACCACCGTAAGCGAAACGGCGGTGGCAATGGCGGCATCAACAGCGTTTCCGCCCTGAAGCAGCATCCGCAAACCAGCCTGGGCAGCCAGCGGCTGGGAGGTGGCGACCACATTCCGTGCCAGAACAGGCATTCTTTGAGAAGGGTAGGGATAATCCCAGGAATACTCCATTTATTAAGTCCTTTCTACCTAAACTGAACCGCTCAACCTAGGTTCTAGTAAAATACACACCTTGTGCGATGCCGCGGTGTTGCCTTATAGGCAGGCTGCTGACCTTTATTCCAGAGGAAGTTATCAAGCGCCGGCGACGTGATATCATGGCCCGCTGTTAGCATTTCCTTTTTTATGAGCTCCACCGCGTGGACGGCACAGGCCCTGATTTCCACTTCTTCGGGTGAGCCGGCCGGGATGAGGTTGCCATTATCGATTCTGGCAATCAATGTTTCTTCATATATCAAAATCCCATCGATTCGCAACACGTGCGGCACAAGATTATCGGCAAAAATGGTCATCTGGTCCAAATCGACGAAGTGTCCCCAGCCGCGCCCTTTGAATGCCAGTGACAGATCAGCCGCACTGATCTGGGCCCGTTTATAAAAATGGACGTTGTGCCCATCGTAACGCGCAACATCATTAAAGTATGGCATTTTTTTCATCAATTGCACCAGGCGTGCTGCAGATGATCGGGCAGATTCCACCAGGTCGGTGAACTTCCCGTTGAACCGATCCATTAGATACCGTCCCAGGTCGTTGAGGGCAGTGGTAAAATGCTGCATGAGCTCCTGTATAATTTGATTTTGTGGATCCTGGTCGAAAATTCGGGTACATTCATATACGGAGAGTTCAGCCAACCGTTCCGCTGATAAAGGGCCCGTTTTTTGATAAGCATTCTTCAATGAAGAGGCCATCGTAAAATAGCCCGACATTCCGGATCGTTTGCGCAGATGCGGGAAATAGCCGGATCCGAAATTGATGGCATTAAGGGTGATCAAGAAGTTGACGGTATCTTCTTGATTGCCTATGTAATGACAGTCGGGATCAAGTTGGGGTGTAATTATTCTACCCACCGGCAGCGAAGCGGCATAGGGGGAAATGCGGCTGAAATTTATCCTGACCCGGGTAGCTTGATCTGCGACCGTACGGCAGCTGCTGCGTATGCGGTCAAATATATTGTCGGAATCTGATTTGATTTTGATCACCGGTTGTCAGGCAAATTTTTTCATTGCA
>JAIVWA010000234.1:0-4774 GCA_049190255.1 Gammaproteobacteria bacterium
TGATGATGACAGTATTCGGCATAAAGTTGATTAATTGGGTTGATTGGTTGGTTGATTTGAATAGCTCCAATCCTTCCAACTTATTCAACCATTTCAGCAACCCGCAACCAAGATTAGTTGAATAGTTGATAAGTTAAATAGTTGATTAGGTTAAAGGATTTCAGCCTATTTGACTAACCGACCCCCTGTAATCAACTTAATCAACTCAATCAACTATATATACCCGTAACCCGAAACTCGCAACACGGAACACAGGACCCATGTTCGCATTCATCATTAGACGTATCATTCAGGCCATTTTTGTGATGCTGGTGATCGGCCTGGTGGGATTTCTGATCCAGCACCAGATGGGTGACCCGGTCCGGGATCTGGTGGGCGAGCGCGTCACGCCGGCCGAGCGCGAAGTCATCCGGGATCGACTGGGCTTAAACGACCCCTTCTATGTCCAGTATGTCCGCTTTGTAAAAAAGGCCGTTCAAGGTGACCTGGGCATGTCATTTTTCTACAAAAAGCCGGCCCTGGCAGTCATCGCTGCCAAAGCACCGGCCACCATTGAACTGGTTGTGGTCACCGTCATGATCATCATATTCATCTCCATTCCGGCGGGCATTTATTCCGCCATTTATCCCCGAAGCTGGTTCTCACGTATCACCATGGTGGTCAGCACCATCGGGGTGGCCATCCCCGTATTTCTAACGGCCATTGCCCTGATCTATCTTTTCGCAGTGGAATTGAACTGGCTGCCGTCCTATGGACGGGGAGAAACCGTTAAGATCTGGGGATGGGAAAGCGGCTTTTTTACCTGGGATGGGCTCAAGCATCTGATCTTGCCCAGTGTATCCCTCTCAACGATCATGCTGCCGCTTTTTATTCGTCTGGTCCGCGCCGAGATGATGGAAGTCCTGGAAACCGAGTATATCAAATTTGCCTGGGCCAAAGGGCTTCACCGCGGGCGCGTCTGGTATATTCATGCCTTTAAAAATACCCTGCTGCCGGTGATCACCGTATTCGGCGTTGAGCTGGGGATTCTGTTTGCCTTTACCATTCTGACGGAAACCGTGTTTCAATGGCAGGGAATGGGCTTTATGTTTCTGGAAGCCGTGGAACGCTCGGATACTTCTCTGCTGGTGGCCTACCTGGTGGTGGTGGGGGTCATTTTTGTGATGGTCAATACCATCGTCGATATTATTTACGGATTTGTCAACCCCATGGTACGAATCGCAGGAACAAAATGAGAACCTGGGCCCGATTTAAAAAATCCTATCTACTGTACAGTTTTAAGCGGGATCCCATCGCGATTATAAGCTTTGTGGTACTTTCGGTGCTGGCGATCATCAGTATTCTGGCACCGGTGATTGCGCCTTACAATACCTATGATCCCGCCACCTTTGATATCATGGATGCCGAATTGCCGCCGGCATGGATGGAGGGCGGCAGTGAAATGTTCATACTGGGAACCGACATCCAGGGCCGGGATCTGTTAAGCACCATGATTTACGGGTTGAGGGTATCTTTTCTCATCGGGGTGGGTGCGGTTTTGTTCCAGGCCGTGGTGGGAATCCTGGTCGGTCTGTTTTCCGGTTACCTGGGGGGAAAACTCGATACATTTTTAATGCGAATCGCCGACATTCAATTTTCCATTCCCTATCTGATCGTTGCGATCTTTGCGGCAGCCATATTCAAGCTGGCCTTTGGCGTCGGGCGCTATGAAGAGCTAGCCGTGCCGTTGTTGATCATTATTATCGGGATGTCGGAATGGCCCAAGTACGCCAGGACCGTGCGGGCTTCGGTGCTGGGAGAAAAAAATAAGGAGTACGTGGAGGCCGCCCGGGTGATCGGCCTCGGCCGGCGACAGATTATGTTTCGCCATGTCTTACCCAACACCCTCACCCCCGTGCTGGTTATCTCCACGATTCAAGTGGCCGGAGCGGTCATGAGTGAGGCCGCGCTTTCATTTTTGGGTCTAGGGATGCCCATTACCAAACCCTCGCTGGGATCTCTCATCCGCTCCGGTTTCGAGTATATTTTCAGCGGATCGTGGTGGATCACCCTCTTTCCGGGAGTGCTGCTGGTCATTTTCATACTGGTAATCCTCTTGTTGGGGGACTGGTTGAGGGATGTGCTGAATCCAAAACTATACAAAGGTTAGAAGGGTTGGCCAGTTCGCCCGTTTGCCGGTAAAAATCAGATAAAAAATCCTTATTTAACGGGCTCAACCGGCTTAACCGGAAAACCGGTAAACCAGCAAAAGAATGCAACCGTTGCGTAATATCAAAATATTTGCCAATGGATTATCAATACAAGATCCACACTAATATGAGCCACCTACTGGAAGTCCAAGATCTGGAAGTAAAATTTGCCCTGCGATTTGGCGACTTGACCGCCATCAACGGCGTCAACTTCACCCTGGATAAGGGGGAGCGGCTGGGTATTGTCGGCGAAAGCGGCGCCGGAAAGTCGGTGACCGGTTTTGCGATCATCAATCTGTTGAGCAAACCGGGCTATATTTCCGCCGGGCAGGTCCTGTTCGAAGGTCAGGAATTAAATCGGCTGCCGGAAGAGGACATGCGCAAAATCCGGGGCAACCGCATCAGTATGATTTTCCAGGACCCCATGATGACCCTCAACCCGGTTCTGACGATCAACACCCAGATGGTCGAAACCGTGCTGGCCCATGAAAATGTCAGCAAAGCAGAGGCCGTCGACATTGCGCTGGACAAATTAAAAAAGGTTCATATACCGTCCCCGGAAAAGAGGTTGCACCAGTACCCCCACGAGTGCTCGGGCGGAATGCGGCAGCGAATTGTGGTGGCCATCGCCCTGCTGACCAATCCGGCTCTGATCATTGCCGACGAACCGACAACCGCCCTGGACGTCACCATCCAGGCGGAGATCATGGACTTGCTGCAAGAGTTGTGCGAATCCGAAAAAATGGGACTGATCCTGATAACCCATGATCTGGCGGTTGTGTCCCAGGTTACCGAAAGAATCGCCGTCATGTATGCGGGTAAGATCGTGGAAATCGGACCCACCCAGGCGGTCATACATGACCCTCAGCACCCCTATACCAAAGGATTGATCAAAGCCTTGCCCGGCAGTCTTCAACCGGGATCACGCTTAAACCAAATCCCCGGCATGATGCCGACCTTAACCGATATCCCGCCGGGATGCGCCTTTCATCCTCGCTGTACCATCGACGATACGGTATGCCGGATGGAAGTGCCGGCGCTTATCAGCCGAGGTGACCATGATCGCATGACCGCCTGTCATATGGTAAGTTAAAGAGTGCAAGCCTAATGGCAGGATTAGGCAAAATGGAATATGTTAGCTAACAACTCGGCGTGTGTGCCATAAATTCGAAACTCGAAGCACGAAATACGAAACAAATCCGAATATCAAATGATCCAATGTTCAAAACAAAAAAGATAGATTAATCCTTTTCAATTAAGATGCAATTCCTAATCGTTTTGAATTTTGAATTTAGGTCATTCGGTATTGTTTCGGATTTCGGATTTCGGTATTCGAATTTTAATAATTTTCATAAAAAATAAAAACCAATACTTGCAGCATAATTTGGAATCGAAAAATATGGACGGTTTGTTGACCATAAAAAACCTGGTGAAGCACTTCGACATTTCCGGCGGCCTGCTGGAACAGCTGGCCTGGGAGAACTGGCGAATCGTTCGCCGGAAAACGACGGTCAAGGCGGTCAATGATGTCAGCCTCACTGTTATGCCGCGTGAGATCCTGGGTATTGTCGGCGAAAGCGGATGCGGCAAATCGACCCTGGCAAGAGCGGTGCTGGGTTTATATCCGCCCAACAGCGGTGAAATCTATTATCAAAACAACCGCATTGACAACCTGACATCCCAGCAGATGCTGCCTTTTCGGAAAAAAATGCAGATGATTTTTCAGGATCCCTATGCCTCCCTGAATCCCCGCATGACCGTAAAAAGAACCCTGGAGGAACCGTTTCTCTTTCACAACAAATCCACCACGTCCCGGGAGGTCAAGGACAAGGTGGAGGAGGTCATGCAGCAGGTCGGGGTGGAACCCAGCTGGGCCGGCCGTTATCCCCACGAGTTTTCAGGCGGTCAGAGGCAGCGGATCAGCATCGCCCGGGCCTTAATGGTGGATCCGGAGTTCATTGTTGCCGATGAACCGGTATCGGCCCTGGATGTTTCGATTCAGGCCCAGATTCTCAACCTGCTGATGGAGGCCCAGGAAAAACGCGGCCTGACCTATCTGTTCATTACCCATGACTTGTCAGTGGTAAAGCACTTCAGTACCCGCGTAGCCGTAATGTACCTGGGTACGATCTGTGAATTGGCCGCCACCAGAGAACTGTACGAATCGCCCCGTCACCCCTACACCCAGGCGCTGCTGAGCGCCATTCCCGAGCTCGGCCAGCAGAAAGCCAAGCACGTAAAATTAAAAGGTGAAGTTCCCACGCCGATCGATCTGCCCACTGGTTGCGTTTTCCACGGCCGCTGCCTGTATGCCAATGAGCGCTGCATCCGTGAAGTCCCGAAACTCATCCGCCTTAAATCCGAAGCGCAGGTGGCCTGCCATGGGGTTGAAGAAGGTAGATTGTAGACCCAAGGTAACGCGTTCAAGGTAAATTCTAAACCGGTTGAGTAAGAAGACTTTATAAGACAATAAAATCCCAAATCCCAAGCACCAAATTTCAGGGTGTCAGGTGTCAGGTGTCGGGTGTCAGGAAAAAGAAACATAGAAGCTGAAACCTGAACACCTTCCAGCCCGTAGGCTTACA
>JAIVWA010000234.1:4784-7069 GCA_049190255.1 Gammaproteobacteria bacterium
GCAGGTGGCCTGCCATGGGGTTGAAGAAGGTAGGTTATAGACACGGGGGAGTGTTATTTAAATAGGTAATTAACTGAAATTAAGAAAGTTAGTTGCTTAATGAAAATCATGAAATTCCAAGCACCAAAATTTATTTGTAATTTGGTGCTTGGGATTTGGGATTTTACCGCTTTAATAACCTTCAGATCCGATATATTTAAGATTTGCTTTGTTGTTGCCTTGCCGTGACAATCTCTTCCTTTGACATCCCCATTCTCTTCTGATATTTACAAAAGCTGTCGGAATAATAAGGGAAAATATTCCCGAAAATCGTTAACCAACAGATAAGGAGGAATGACCTATGCTAAAAAAAATCGGTGTACTTTTAACTTTGATTGTTTTTCTATGCGCCGGTATGGCACTGGCAGCGCCCAAAAAAGGAGGCACGCTGATATTCGGCCGTGGGGGTGACAGCGTCGGACTCGATCCGGCCTATGAAACGGACGGAAACTCCTTCATGATCTGCGACAATATTTTTGAAGGGCTGGTTGCCTATCAGGATGAGTCCACCGCCCTGGAACCCGGCCTGGCCGAGTCCTGGACCATCGCACCGGATGGTAAAACCTACACCTTTAATTTGCGAAAAGGCGTCAAGTTCCATGACGGCACACCCTTTAACGCCGATGCGGTGGTCTTTTCCATCGGCCGCATGATGAAGGAACGCAATGTAAAATTCTTCGGCAAAGTCTGGGATATTCCGGCCCAGGAACGTGTGCCCGAATACTGGGTTTCCATGGAAATGGATGATACCATCGGCTCCATCGAAGCCACCGACGAGTACACGGTGGTTTTCAATCTCAAAAGAGTCGAAGCACCTTTTCTGGCCAACATGGGTATGGACTTTGCGGGTATCATCAGCCCGACGGCCTTTATGATAAATCCCAAAGAATTCCTGCGAAATCCCGTTGGGACCGGCCCGTTTCGATTTGTCAAATGGGTCAAGGACGATCGTATTATCCTGGCCAAATCTTCGACTTACTGGGATAAATCCGGCGGTCCCTACCTGGACAAAATCGTATTTCGCTCCATCCCGGAAAATTCGGTGCGCTTTCTGGAGCTGAAAGCCGGCGGCATCCATATCTGCCAGTTCCCCAACCCGGCTGATATCGATTTGGCCCGCAAAGACAAGAACATCAAGCTGATCTCACAGCCCGGCATGAACATCGGTTACCTGTCTTTTAACCACACCAAAGAGCCCTGGAAGAGCAACCTGCATCTGCGCAAAGCCATTGCTTACGCGCTTAACCGCAAGGCCTATGTCGACAATATCTACCAGGGCATGGGACAGGTCGCCAAAAACCCGATTCCGCCCACCATGTGGGGTTACAACACCGACATTCCCGGGTATCCCTTTGATCGCGAAATGGCCAAAAAAGAACTTGCGGCCGCCGGGTATCCCGAAGGCAAGGGGTTGGGGGAAATCACCCTGTGGTCCATGCCGGTTCCCAGACCCTATAACCCCGACGGGCTGAAAATCGGAGTGGCCATGTCGGCCGACCTGTCCAAAATCGGCATCAGGGCCCGCATTGTCAGTTACGATTGGGGAACCTATCTGAAGCTGCAGCGCGATCAGCCCGATGACATGGATCTTTTTCAGCTGGGCTGGACCGGGGACAATGGTGACCCGGACAATTTTCTGGCCGTTCTTTTTGATGGCCTGGCGTCTTCTTCCATCAGGACCCAGTGGCACAACAAGGAATACCACCAGCTGATCCTGGACGGCAAACAGACCGTCGACCAGGCCAAACGCACTGAAATTTACAAAAAGGCCTTAAAGATCTTTTATGATGAAGTGCCGGCAATTGCCATTGCCCATTCCACGGTCATCTGGCCGACTCGAAATCCGGTCATGAACTTCAAACTTCATCCCACCGGCTCGGTCCGGATGAAAAACGTCTGGCTGAAATAGGCCGCCGGATGAATCATTAATCGTCAATAAGGGAAAGGGGAGCGCCCCTTTCCCTTTTTTATTTACTCCGTTACCCTTTTAGGATAGGACACATGGTGAACAGTACCCATGCACGGTTTTTAACTTTTATCCCATCTTAATCCCTCTTTTGGGATATTAGGTGTCATACGAGAAATTCGGAAGTTGGAATGCGGAATGCGGAAAATAAGAAAAGGCGCAGGGCGTATGCATGCGATCTAATCTGATTCTTTTCGTCCTCGTCCTCGTGCTCGTGCTCGTCCTCGTAAATCAGCATTTTATAGGGGCGAGGGATGAGGACGAAGTCTGTACTCTGTAA
>JAIVWA010000235.1:0-2766 GCA_049190255.1 Gammaproteobacteria bacterium
GCTGTCGGTGGGTATCGAGCATGTGGATGATATCATTGCTGATTTAGAATATGCATTTTCAAAGGTCTGAAGCAGAGGAAACAAGGTTGGTCAATAAACCAGTATCGAAGATCGAGCATCGAGCTTCGAGTATCCAGTATCGAGGATCGAGTATCTTTAGGAACTACAAGGCCTAGATTGTATTCATAACTACAGAATTAATAAACTCTTATAACCCTGTTTGAACCACCATGAGCGAATACATCGAACATGACAGAGACAAGATTTCGGTGGGAATCGTCGAAAAACAACTGTTCACCTTTGCCGAACCACCGGATGAAATGGTCCTTGAAAGCGGTGCCCGCGTTGGTCCGTTAACCCTGGCCTATGAAACCTGCGGTACGCTGAATGAAGCTAAAAGCAATGTCATTCTGATCCTGCACGCCTTATCCGGAGATTCCCATGTGGCCGGTTATTACACACCGGATGACGAAAAACCCGGCTGGTGGGATAACATGGTGGGACCCGGCAAAGGAATCGATACCGATAAATATTTTGTCGTATGTTCAAACATCATCGGCAGCTGTATGGGGTCCACCGGCCCGTGTACCATCAATCCAAAAACCGTTCTACCTTACGGGCTGGACTTTCCGGTGGTCACCATCGGGGATATGGTCGAGGCCCAGAAGGCCCTGATCGACCATCTGGGAATTAAAAAACTGCTGGCAGTGGTGGGGGGGTCGATCGGGGGTATGCAGGTCCTGGAATGGTGCATCAGATACCCGGAAATGGTGACTTCGGCTATTCCGCTGGCTTCTACCACCAAACACTCGGCTCTGGCCATCGCCTTTAACGAAGTGGCCCGACAGGCCATCATGGCCGATCCCAATTGGAACAACGGAGAATATTATTTCGGTCCCAAACCGGATATGGGGCTGGCGGTGGCCCGCATGATCGGCCACATCACCTACCTGTCAGATGAATCCATGCGCCTTAAATTCGGCCGCCGGCTGCAGGATAAAAGCGACTTTTCATTTAATTTTGATGCTGATTTTCAGGTAGAGAGCTATCTGCGCTACCAGGGCAAAAAATTTGTGGAGCGCTTTGATGCCAACTCCTTTTTGTATATCACCAAAGCTTCCGATTACTATGATCTGGAAAAACAGCACGGTGACGGTTCCGAAGTTAAAGCATTTTCTAAAATGGCGGCCGCGTTTCTGGTGGTATCATTTACATCCGACTGGCTTTACCCGACCTATCAATCCCGGGCCATGGTCAAAGCCATGAAAAAAAACGGTCTGGATGTGAGTTTTTGCGAAATCGAAGCCGAGTGGGGCCACGACGCCTTTTTATTACCCAATGAGCGATTAACATCAGTCATCAGAGGTTTTTTAGAACGTGTCTTCAACCAATCCCCAAAATAACCGAATGCGGTTTGACCTGCAGATCATTGCTTCGTGGATCGAACCGGGCACCCGGGTCATCGATCTTGGTTGCGGTGAAGGTGAATTGCTGAAATATTTGATCAACCACAAAAATGTGACCGGCAGCGGGATCGAACACAATGAATCCAGGGTTACCCTGTGTATTGAAAAAGGACTGTCCGTTTTGCAGGGCGACATCAACGAAGAGGTTTTGGACTATCCTGATAACGCCTTTGACTATGTAATTTTGAGTCAAACCCTGCAGCAGGTCTACGAACCCGATACCATGATTCGATCGATGCTGCGTATCGCTAAAAAAGGAATCGTCAGCTTTCCCAATTTCAGTCATTGGCGCTGCCGGCTGCAACTGTTGTCGTCCGGATACGCGCCGGTTACCCGGCAACTGCCTTATGAATGGTACAACACACCCAATATTCGCGTGATTACCATCAAGGATTTTAGAAAATTTATCCATGAAGTCGGCTTTAATATTTTAAAAGAAGTTGCTATAAATACCCAATCCGAAGATCGCTACGGAAAAGCGATTAAATTTCTGCGAAATCTGAGAGCGACGTACGGAATTTTTCTTATCGGAAATGGTACCTAGCACTGTTTTGAACATTCATCTCCTGGCCGATTGCTATGTTGATCGCAATCGATTATTGCTTATGTAAATCAGGGTTAGCCCGTTAAGCCCGTTAGCCCGTTGACCGGAGTAACTGGAAATCTTTCTTTTGGAACCGGCAAACGGGAAGACCGGCAAACCGGCAGACCCTTTTCACCTGTGAAAAGGAATCCAGATTATGAAGATAGTATCAATTGCCATCAGCAAGAAAAAAGGGACCCGCAAGAAGCCTGTCGATGAGGCCTTTATATCCAAAGACCACGGCCTGGAAGGAGACGCCCATGCCGGCAAATGGCACCGGCAGGTGAGCTTTTTGTCCTCCGAGAGTATCGAGGGGGCCCAAGAACAGGGGCTGGATGTGACCTTTGGCGATTTTGCCGAAAATATCGCCAGCGAAGGCATTGATTGGAAAACCCTACCGGTCGGAACCCATGTCCGGCTGGGCGACAAGGTCCTGGTAGAAATCACTCAAATCGGCAAGGAATGTCACAACAAGTGCGCCATCTATTACCAGGCCGGCGACTGTATCATGCCGCGCGAAGGTGTGTTTGCCCGGGTGCTGGAAGAAGGCAAAATCCGCCGCGGCGATGAGATCCATATTATTGAAAACCAACTAAACGATCCTAACGATAATAACCATCCAAACCAACTTAACGATCCTAACGATCTAAACCATCTTAACTATCCAAACGATATTAACCATCGAAACCAGTAACCAACACATGCAAACATTCATCG
>JAIVWA010000235.1:2776-7048 GCA_049190255.1 Gammaproteobacteria bacterium
GCTTGGTATTTGGGATTTTAGCAGTTTGTGCTTGTGTATTGGTTTTTGCATAAAATGCAAAGAAATAACAACTAAGACTCTAATGTGCTTAATCTGCCTCTCAAACCAACTTAACGATCCTAACGATCCAAACCGGTAACTAACCCCATGAAAAATTTCATCGGTTTTAAAGAAGCTCTGGATCTTACCCTGGCCAATGTATCTGTGGATCCCACGGAAATCCTTCCTTTAAGCCGGTTAACCGGTAGGATTCTTGCCGAAAATATCACTTCCCTTGTCGACTGTCCATCGCTCAGCAGTTCCCGCAAAGATGGTTATGCCGTTCAAGCCCTGGATCTGGCCGGAGCAAGTAAGGAAAATCCCGTCATCTTAAAGGTTGTCGGAACTCTTGTGGCCGGCGAGACCTCCGGGGTAAAGATCAAAAAAGGACAGGCCGTTCGCATCACCACCGGCGCTCCCCTGCCGGAGGGTGCCGATGCCGTGCTGTCGGAGGAATTTTGTCAGCGCAATGAAGATAAAATTACGGCCATCAACACCGCCGAATCAGGACGCAACATCCAGGCCCGGGGAAAGGACATCAGGCGCAAAGAACCCGTTGCCGGTAAGGGCACCAAATTAACCCCGGCGCTGATCGGCCTGCTGGCCGCTGCGGGTCACGAGTCGGCCAAAGTATATTCTTTACCCAGGGTGGCGGTTATTGCCACCGGGGACGAAGTGGTTGCTCCCGGCAAACCTTTACCGGAAGGAAAACTTTACGCCAGCAATATGGTGGAAATTTGTTCCTGGTTATCATTGCTGGGAGTGGATTACAAAACGGAACTGGTTTCAGATCGCAGAAAGGATATTGCAAATGCCATAACAAAGCATTTGCCGGATGTTGATCTGTTCTTAACCAGCGGCGGCGCCTGGGGAAGTGAAAAGGACCTGATTTTAGAGGTCGTCGAAAGTTTGAACTGGCAGGGAATTTACCATCGCGTTCGCATGGGCCCGGGAAAGCCCGTCGGTTTTGGCCTCCTGGGGCACAAACCCTTCTTTTTTCTGCCCGGCGGCCCGCCATCCAACGAGATGGCCTTTCTGCAGCTGGCCATACCCGCTTTGTTGAAAATGATGGGGGATGTGCCAAAACTATTTCCCTTTGCTACCGCCCGCCTGGCCAAAACCGTCAGGGGAAAAAAGGACTGGACCGACTTTGTCCACGCCCGCATTGAAAACCGCGAAGATCAACTCTGGGTTCACCCGGCAAGACTAACCAGTGGTCTGCAGTCCATGGCCAGAAAAGAAGCCTTGATCATCATCCCCGAAGACCGGGAAGAAATTAGCGCCGGAGAAACCATTGCCATCCAATTGTATTCTTTTGCATACACCTGTTGAAAAAAACCTTACAGCCGATGTATTTTCTGTTTTTTGAACTAAGCCATTATCATCCTGATTTTAAATGGTATTACTGCTTCATTATTCCTCTGGCCCGGTTCTTGCTCTTGGTATTTTACAGAACGACATAAATCATGGCGCAACCATACACAGCGTTCTGCATGTTAGACCCTATACGGTAGTCTTAAAATCAACGTTTCAAAGGGTGAATACGCAATTTACTATGACGCTGTGTATAGCTCAATCAACTTGTTAAGCCGTCCCGACATCAAATGAAAAGGACAGTGTCACCATGGAAAATCTCGATTCTTACTTTTTTACCATATCAGTATCGTTTGCAACCTTTCTACTTGCTCTGGTTTGTCTGTAAGTAGAATTTAGCAGGTTGCGAAATCTTCAGCCTTTGCGATAGGCACTTATTGGTCTCAAGGCTTTTAGCGCTGACCAGCCGCTGACACTGCGCACCAGACCGCCTCCGACTAGATCAGACCGTCTTCCCTGCCCAATTCCCTTTTTAGGTTCTGTTCCCCTGTTTGTCCCTGCACTATTTTCTTTTTGGCAGATAAGCTTGCCCTTATTTCCTTCAATGGTTATTGTTCAATGATTATTGTTAACCAACAAGCAGTTGGTATCTCCCTAGGGAAGGAAATTTATCGTGACCCCGGATGTCGTACTGGTATTATCTATTTTGGCTGTTTCCGTTCTATTTCTTGTTACCGAATGGATTCCGATGGAGGTTACCGCCCTGCTGTCCCTGGGCGCAGTCGCCTTGACCGGTCTCGTCAGTCCTGTTCACGCACTGTCGGGTTTCAGCAACCCGGCCGTCGTCACGGTGTGGGCGGTTTTTATTCTCAGCGGCGGTTTAACCCTGACAGGCGTTGCGAATGCCATTGGCCGCTTTGTCCTGCGGCTGGCCGGCAGCAGTGAAACCCGAATGATCGTCGTTATTATGGTAACTGCCGGCGTCATGTCGGCGATCATGAACAATGTGGCTGTCGCGGCGCTGATGCTGCCGGTGGTCATGGATATTGCCCGCCACACCAACCGTCCGCCCTCGAGGTTGCTGATGCCCCTGGCATACGGCTCACTGCTGGGGGGTCTGACCACCCAGATCGGTACCCCGCCAAACATCCTTGTCAGCGACGCCCTGCGCGATGCAGGGATGAAACCATTTACATTCTTTGATTTTACACCGGTCGGTCTAATCATCATGTTCGCCGGTGTTGTCTTCATGATCCTTATCGGCCGCCACCTGCTGCCCCAGCGGGATGTTGCCAAAGAATCGTCAACCAACAATAGTAGCGACTGGCGAAGCCAGTACGATTTGCAGGAACGGCTGTTTCACATTCGCGTTCCCCGGGATTCGATCTTGGCTCAAAAAACTCTGGCTCAAATCCGAATGGGCTCGGTTTTGGGCTGGAATGTAATCGGCATTACCCGGGGTGACCGGACCTTTCTGGCTCCGGAACCCACCGCCACCCTGCAGGCCGGGGACCGATTAACGGTTGAAGGTCGGATCGAAACCTTGAACGAGTTGAAGAATTGGCACCAACTGGAGGTTGAGGAGGGCGGTATCGACCTGCAGGAACCTTACTCGGACAAAATCAAAATCGGCGAAGTTTTGCTGCCGGGCAATTCTCGTTTTGTCGGCCGCACGCTCAATTCACTTGGTTTTCGAGGTCGTTTCGGCCTGAATGTGCTTGCCATTCGCAGAAGTGATTATGTCAAGCGCACCAATTTGCAGGATGAACCGCTGCAGCGCGGTGACATGCTTCTCCTGGCAGGCTCTGAAGAACATTTCGAGGAATTAAAAAATAACACCGCTTTCGATCAATTGCGCTACGTCGAACGATCCGAACTCACCGATGTCTATCATCTGCATGAACGGCTGATGGTCATGCAGATTCCGTCGGACTCGGCCCTGATCAACAAAACATTGAAAGAAAGCCGTTTGGGAGATGCGCTTGGGAGCCGGGTTCTCGGAATTTTGCGCGGCAACGACCCCATTATTATGCCCGAGCCGGATGAAGTTATGCAGTCAGGGGATCGACTGGTGGTCGAAGGGCGTATGCGGGATTTTGAAAATTTGCGCGGACTGGAAGAACTGGAGATCGAGCGCCGGGCCGGCACCGATGTGGATAAACTGATTTCAGGGGACGTCGGGCTGTTGGAGGCCATCCTTTCACCCCGGACAACCCTGGAGGGCAAGACCCTGCGGCAAATCAATTTTCGCGAAAAATTCGGTCTGAACGTCCTGGCTTTGTGGCGCAGAGGCCAGGCCTATCGCTCTAATTTACGTGATGTTGATTTGCGGTTTGGCGATGCCCTGCTCCTGATCGGTCCGCGCAGCAAAATGCAGCTGCTGGGACGTGAGCCTGACTTTATTGTCCTGACGGAATCGGCGCAGGAGGAACTGCGCCTGGAAAAGATGAAACTATCCATCCTGATTATGGCCGGTATCCTGCTGCCGGTCATTGCCGGCTGGGTGCCGATATATATCGCGGCTGTGATCGGCGCGGCCCTGATGGTGCTGACCGGCTGTCTCACCATGGATGAAGCCTACCGCCAAATTGAATGGAAGGCGGTGTTTCTAATCGCCGGAATGCTGCCCCTGGGAAGCGCCCTGGACCAGACCGGTGCTGCCAAACTGATTGCCGAGGGGGTGGTGGCCCTTGTCGGCCCGTACGGACCTCACGCGGTGATGTTCGGACTGGTGGCCCTGACCTTTCTGGCCACCTGTTTTGTACCGACGGCCGCCCTGATTGTCCTCATGGCACCGATCGTTCTGAATACATCCGCCAATATGGGGCTTTCGCCCTACGCCCTGATGATGGCCGTCGCCATGGCGGCTTCCGCCAGTTTTACAACACCGATCTCACATCCGGCCAACATCCTGGTCAT
>JAIVWA010000236.1:0-7028 GCA_049190255.1 Gammaproteobacteria bacterium
CAGACGATCGGATCTGATACTTTTCGTCCTCGTCCTCGTGCTCGTCCTCGGGGATCAGAATTTTATCGAGGACGAGGGACGAGGACGATTGGAGCACCTTTGATTTTGCGACATAGAGATGTAGTTTCACACGAGGTTTGAGGAAGAGCCTACACTCTTATCATGGTGGGACAAACCGGGCGAACTCCGCATTTAAATTACATTGGGAGTTTTAAAACCCTTGTTGGTCTTGATTACTGCGTGCCCGCATATTTATAAATGGTGCCGTCCGAGGCCACGCCGTACACGGACCCGTCCGGACCGACCGCCACGGATGACAGCCCGTTTCCATGGAAGTTGGTATCATGCCCCCGTGTTTTAAGATCATAGGTAACGGTCAGCATTTCATAGGCGGAAACATAAATCCGGTTGGCAGTGACAGCCGGTGATGTGTGCGTCGCCCCCAACAGCGGTAATTTCCCCGGAGACTTATCATCCTGCGCCAGGATGCCGTCTGAGATGTTGAGTTTCTGGATGTGGTCTTTGGACACCACGAAAACATATTTTGGGCCAGGGATACCCGGTGTGGCGAATACAGGCTGTCCGGCATTATATTCCCACATTTTTACGCCGGTCTCCACATCATAGGCCTGAACTTTCCCGTCACGTGATCCAAACACCATCAAACCGTTGGACGAAACCGCAGCTGAGGAATGCTTATCAAAGCTGTGTTCATGACGCCAAAGCACCGACAGGCTGCTGCCGCTCCATTCATAAGCGCCGATGCTGCACAGATTGTCCGCAATGGCGATGAGCGGTTTTTCTCTGCCGCTGACAACGGCAACGGTTGGGTCGATAAAGCGGTCCGACAGAACCATACCCTCTTCGTCCCAGGCAACGGGAAAGTTGCCAACCAGATTCCAGGTATCTTCATAAAATCCAAGAAGATCATCGAGTTCCGACCCGCTGCCGGATGGGCCGTAGCTGCAAGTGCCAAGCGCTTTGCGGTCAACAAGCTGCACCCGCTTTCCCTCATCACGCAAAACGAAAAGCTCTCCCTGAATATCTGCGATCATACCCACTGCAAGGTATACGAAAATCAGAGTCTCCGTCTGCGTGGTCATAACCTTGGGGGAACCGCCCGTAAATCCATTATCCGGAAATGGGTAAGACCATCTCCGGTTGCCAAATTGGTCAATTTTATGAAGGGTACTCCGGGCCGGACCGTCACCCGCTTTACGGTTGGAGATAACATAGATATCGCGTTTACTCGAGACCGATGGGGAAGAAATAACCCGGGTTTCTGAACCGTCGGCACCCAGCGGCTTTTTCCACTTTTCACTTCCATCCTCAGACCTTATGGCCACCAGCATTCCGTCGGAGGTACCGACGTAAACAACCTCTCGATCTTGAAAATCGCTGCCGATCACCGGCGAGGAACTGGTAATCGGGTATGGATTCGAAATCCAGCTCGAGGAGAGTGCATAGCCGCTTTCAATCAGCTGAACCCCCTGGTTTGACAGGTTGCCGTGGAAGTGCCCCCACCGTGTCGGCTTACCACCGGCACAACCGATAAAAGTCACCACAGAAAATATCAGAATAATATTTCGCAAATTATTGCTCATATTGCTGTCCTTAATTGGCTTCGAATATTTCAATTAATCGATCCCCTGCTCAAATGGGCACTCTTTGAGCGGCCCGGAAAATCAGAGTTTCAGCTTTAGCTAGTATATTCCAATTTTGGAAGACAAATCAAGCCCATATGTGATTTTTCATTCAAAAGGAATGACAATAATGGAATGGTGAAGAATTGAAGTATCGATGTATTGGTAACCACCACCAAATTCAGAGGATATATTGATCTTACCACCAGCGATACTGCCAATTACCGCGATGAAGCACGTGCATGACTTCCAGTGAGAATAGCAAAGCCATTGATGAATAAAAAATCCACATCAAAAACAGAATGACCGAGGAAAGGGAACCGTAGAGCAGATTTACTTCAGAAATATGCTGGATATACAATCCAAAGAACTGGCGTGCCAATATCCACAGTATACAAAAAATAAACCCGGATAAAAATTGGTAGCGCCACTTTATTTTGACATTCAAGAATAGTTTAACGGTAACCAGATAAAAACCGATCAAAACCAGCAGCGAAACCAAATTTATCGGCTGGGACCGGGTGTACCCCACAGCCAATCGGTACAGGTTTTCAAGGTAGGGCGTTTTGTTGATACTGCTCAAGAAATGAGAGGCAGATGTGGACACAATAATCCAGATGTAGTTGGATATAAAAAACAGCAGCACCGCAAAGATACTCATGGTGACGTAAATGGCCTGTCCCAGCAGCAGATGACGGGAGGGCAGCTGGAAAATCTTGCGGTAGGAAGTTTCAAGTGTTTTGAAAATCAGCCCGCTGATAATCGGCAACATTATAAAGTTGATGGCTTTAAATGACCCGTAGGCGTCGGGATTGATGACATGCGATTTCATCCATTCCCTGGAAACAAAGGGTATGACCTGGTTCAATTCGTCCGCCAGCAAATCAGTGACCTGACCGGCCCAGTTGCTATGTGCAAAAAATAGCTTCTGAATCAAATCAAATATGAGGATGCTCAGTGTGGCAAACGGAATAATCGACAGCAGGAATACAAAAGAGACCGACAGCGATAGGGTAAAACAGTCATCCTCTAAAAACTTTTTACAGGATATCGAAAATAACTTATAGCCGGCCAAATTCGGGCGCAAGGTCAAAATCTGACGTCTAATGATAGTTATGGATGAAAATCTCATTAGTACATGTCGGCGAATTCCTCCGCCAGATCTTCACGTACATCATAGTTGAGGGATTTTATGTTCGGAAAAAGCTCGGTTAGTATTTTTTTCGCTTTTTCGACACTGGAGATAGCTTGAGAAATTTTGTGATCCTCAGACTTTGTCAGGTCAATTCGCTGCTTGATCTCGACGATATCATCACAAATGAACTCAAATTCGCTGATAACCCTGAAAAAATCTTCTGCTTGCATAAACCTTCCCCCTTTTTTTGTGTTTCACCCCCGAAAAAATAAAACCTCCGACTCTATTGACCAGAAAATTTTTCACTCACTCTACTGCGGCCCAACCATCCGCCTCCGAAGCAGCGTTGAACCATCCATAAGTGGTTTCAATCTTTTTCTGTGCCAATTTAGATCAATTGTGCTGACCATGAAAATTATCGGCACAACGAAACAAAAGCTTGAGCTTTTTTTCATCTATCGGGGAGGTCTTAAGCTGTGGGATGGATGCCCGATGCCGCTCATCTATGCACAATAGAAGAACCCGCAGCGGTCATGTCTGCCATCGAGAAGCTTTTGTCCGGCCAGACTTGAAGGCGAAGGAGGATATTTTGCTTTTATCAGAAAAATTGCTTTCAAAGTGGTTTTATGATTAAACAGATAAAATTGACTGCACATTTAGAACCTAGTTTTAAAAATGCGAATATTTTAAATCGGGTGACTCTATGAAGTTTGATCCTGCCGCCATCGCTTCGCAATTGGCCGCCGTCACCGACGGTGATATCGAGACCGGTAAGCCTTTGGCCCCTTATACCTCTTACAAAATAGGCGGCCCCACCGCGGTCTGGATTGCGCCGGCCAGCGAAGACGGCGTCGGCCGCGTTCTCAGACTCATTGACCGCCAAGAAATACCGCTTTTTATCCTCGGCCGGGGATCCAATGTGCTGATATCAGATAAAGGATGGGACGGCGTTACCCTCTATCTGGGAGAGAATCTCAGCGGCAGCACCTTCAGCCACAGGGAGGCCCATGTGCTCGCCGGCACGCTTTTATTTGACTTAATCCGGGCCGCAGTGGAAAAAGGCCTGGCCGGCATGGAGCAACTGGCGGGAATTCCCGGCGGGATTGGCGGCGCCCTGCGAATGAATGCCGGTGCATTCGGCCAGGAAATCGAAAGCACGATCCATACGGTCAGCGGGTTCCGTCCCAACGGATCTGCTTTTTTTGTGACCCGCGATAAAATTAAGTTCGGCTACCGCCGCGTGCCGGAGCTGGAAGATGTCGTCATAACATCCGCTGTTTTTCGTTTCGAACCGTCAGACCCGCACATACTATCAGCTCGAGTGGATGATATACTTTCCCTGCGCGCCAAAAAGCAACCGCTTGGACATCCATCCTGCGGCAGTGTGTTTAAGCGGCCCTCCGGGTATTATGCCGGGGCCCTGATCGAGGAGGCCGATCTGAAGAATGAGCGCATTGGCGGGGCCCTGGTCAGCCCCAAACATGCCGGATTTATTCTAAATGTGGCCAACGCAACCGCCGCCGATGTATACGCGCTGATTCGACTCATTGAAAAAAAAGTTTCCGACCGTTTTGGGGTGAGGCTTGAACGGGAAGTCAGGCTGATCGGAGAATTTTGATAATGTCAATGACTTCACCCGCGAGTAACTGGACCCTCGTCCGTTTTTTTGTACCCCTGGCAATCCAGGCCGCCTCCCAGGCACTGTGTTACCCGCTGGTGGCCATGGTGGCCTCGCGTGGCCCCGGTGGCCCGCTGAATCTGGCCGGCCTGGCACAAGCCAATATCGTCATGTTCTTTTTCGGGATGTCTGCCATCAGTTACGTTACCACCGGTATGGTTTTTGCCAAAACCCGCGAGGGGTATCAAAAATTCCGTCTTGTCACACTCCTGACCGGTCTGGCCATCATTGTAATCCAGGCGATCCTGTGCATCCCTGCCCTGGCGCATGTGCTCTTCGGCAAAATCATCGGCCTGCCGCCGTCCATTGAGCAACCGGCCAGAATGGTATTTCTGGTCAGCATTCCCCTTCAATTTCTATTTTTTGTGCGGATTCCCTATTTTGTGGTTATGTATATCGGCAAGGCAACCGGCAAAGCAAGCCTGGCGACCATCGGCCGCATAGCCCTTACCGCTCTACTGTCCCCGCTATTTTGTACCCTGGGTCTGGTGGGTCCGGTCTGGGCCGTGGTTTGCCTGACCATACCGGTGACGATAGAAGTATTGATGTCCGGAATATTTGCCGCTCCATTTTTAGCATCCCTCGAATCCTCACCGCAGACCCCGCCCCGAGCCGGGGAGATTTTCTGGTTTAATCTGCCTTTGTCGATCGGCGGCCATTTTCTGTCGATTTCCGCCATTACTCTGGCAGGCTTTATCGCCCGTGCACCGGATCCCGGTCGCATACTTCCGATTTACTATCTGGCGCTCGGGTTGGCCAATCCGATGGCATTTGCGGCAACCCGCATCCAGACCATCGTACTTGCATTTCCGCCCCAATCAAAAAGCGACCGCCAAACCTTGTATTTTGCCCTGGCGGCCGGTTTTGTTCTGGGCATTTTGCCGCTCATCTTCACCGTTCCCAATTTGATAGAATTTTACTATGTCAAATTGCAGAAACTGACACCACAGGATCTACAACTCGTAAGGATGACCGCAGTTTCTCTATTATTCTTCCCCTTCAGTGTGGCAATCAGGGCCCAGACTGAAGGCCTGGCCGCCTGGCAAAAAAAACCGGCAACGGTCCTGGCCGGTCATGCCCTGTTCATGGTAACCATCGTTACCACCGGTTTCACCTTTCTCAAAATGGGCATGCCGGGGCATCTGATCGGACCGGTCGGACTGACCCTGGGTAGCCTGGCATCTTCCGCCACCATGCGCCTGTTTCTTAGACGGGCAAAAGAAAGGGCCATCCCGGTGGGGCAGACAACTACGTCTGTTGGTCAAATCCGCTAAAACTGGCTTCAGAACACCATCTCATGCCCGAATGCTGCGTTGCCCCGCAAAGCCGGATTCCGCATCCATCTTAAAACTTAAAGGTGCATCACAAGCCGACGAAAAATGCTCACATACTAACGTGAACAGTGCTTGAAATTTTCCGATCAGTACTTAATGTCATGGTGTATTATTTACAAATCGGATAATTAGGTTGGAGGTCCAGCAGTAAAAGGAAGTGGTCATAAAAATTGCATCATCGGGGATGATATCAATCACAAAGGAGGTTAGTCTTATGAAACCAGGATCATTTGGAACAAATCGGAAATTCTCTATATTATTGTGTTTTGCGCTCACCGCTGTTTTTTTGTTTGGCGGTTTGTTTGCGGGTCAATCTTTTGGGGGAACTGCCAAGGAAATCGATGCCAGCGCCGATGCGGCCATGGATCGCTTTTACAAACAGGTTAAGGGTGCCAAGGAGGTCGTTCGGCAGGCAAAAGGAATGCTGGTTTTGCCCAATGTTAAAAAAGGCGCATTGATCGTCGGGGGTGAATACGGTCAGGGGGCCATGCGAATCGGCGGCAAAACAGTGGAATATTACAGTATGATCTCCGGCTCAATCGGCCTTCAGATCGGCGGGCAGGCCAAGGACATCATAATCGCTTTCAACTCAAGCGAAGCCCTGAAAAAATTCCGCGACAGCAAGGGATGGGAAGCCGGGGTTGACGGCAACGTTGCACTGGTTACCCTTGGTGCCGGTGAGAGTGCGATTTCGGCCATGGGCAAAGACCCTATCGTGGCCTTCGTTTTCGATGTCAAGGGACTCATCGCCGACATGTCTATCCGAGGTGCCAAATTCAACAAACTCGACAAATAAAACTTGTTTCAAAATCTTAGATCATAGCCGAAGGCAATTACACAAAATTTAATATGAAGTAGAATGGGGTTTTAAACCCCATTCTATTCTTCGTAATGTATACACTCCACCGGACAAGTCTCTATCGACTCTTCGATACAATCCTCGGGCCCACCCTCGGGCATGATGACTTCGGCCTTTTCTTCTTCCTCGTTAAAGGCAAATACTTCCGGGCAAAGCTCAACACAGCTTTCACAGCCAATGCATTCGTCGGCATCAATGACAACAATTTTTCCCATGGTATAATCTCCTTAATTTAATGGTTCAATTTTAACCGTACAACCGAATCTAAGCGCATTTTCAAAATAATCAAGCCTGAACCTATGAACCCGTTTTTTGTTGACAGAGCCCCGCCAAAATCTTAGTTGCTATAGTCTTTGCCGCAAAGATGAAGATGATTTGA
>JAIVWA010000237.1:0-6989 GCA_049190255.1 Gammaproteobacteria bacterium
AATTTAGCGTCAACTTTTCGTGGGAGTGGCTTTGCCCCGTCTGAGCTTGTCGAAGGCCAGCCACGAAAAGAAGTCGCTCTAAAGCTGTAATCGCTTAATCGCGGCTGGAAAGCCGCTCCCACAGAGATTACACCAATCCTTAAGTTAATGACATTGATTTCTCAATCTTAAAATCTTGAAGATATCAGCCTATGCCGCTTACAAATGCCAGGACGGACCGACTCAACCTTTTACAGCGAATCTGGTATTCGATCTTTCCCGGAACCTACCAAAAGCCCCTTGATAAACAAGGCTATCGTAATCTGTTTAACACCCTGTTGTTGCATTTTCGTCCCAGACACGTTCCCGAACGAACCCTGAAATTTACCCTGACCTGGGGGCTGGGTGGGATGGCAGTCGTGCTGGTGGCCGTGCTTTTTGCTACCGGGCTGATGATGAAATTGGTCTACCAGCCGGTTCCCGATAGAGCCTATGCCTCCATCATCTACCTCCAAAACACTGTACTTTTCGGTCAGTTGATTCGCAATCTTCATCACTGGAGCGGCAATGCATTGCTGCTGATTGTCTTTCTTCATTTTTTGCGGGTATTTTTCACCGGAGCGTTTCACGCCCCCAGGCAGTTTAACTGGATCATTGGACTGGCGATGTTTCTTTTGGTCCTGGGCTCAAACTTTAGCGGATATTTGCTGCCCTGGGACCAGCTGGCATTCTGGGCCATTACCATTTGCACCGGCATGCTGGAATACATCCCCGGAATCGGCGGGGGGCTGCAAAAGCTAATCAGAGGCGGCGCCGATATCGGACCGGCCACCCTGTCCAACTTTTATGCGATCCACACCGCTCTGATTCCCGCCTGTCTGCTTATTCTGATGCCCTTTCATTTCTGGCGGGTGCGCAAATCCGGCGGGCTGGTGATTCCCCGCCCACCGCAAGAGGATCCGGACGACCGGGGAGAATCGGTGGCCGCTATTCCGAATCTGATTATCCGGGAATTGGTGGTGGCCGTGGTGTTAGTCGCCGTTCTGATGGTATTGTCCGTCATTTTTAACGCCCCCCTGGAAGCCAAAGCCAACCCCGGGCTCAGTCCCAATCCGACCAAAGCACCCTGGTATTTTGCCGGTATCCAGGAACTGCTGCTGCATTTCCACCCGCTGGTCGCGGTGATGGTCATCCCGTTGATCATTCTGACGGCCTTATTTTTTCTGCCTTACTTGCGTTATGAAGCCGATACTGCCGGTGTATGGTTTTGCTCTGACCGCGGCCGACAAATGTCGATGATTGCCGTGGTTGTTGCCTTAATTGCCACACCGCTGGGCATCTTGGCAGATGAATATATTGTCGATTTTGCCGCCTGGCTGCCGTCAGTACCTGCGGTTATCAGCAACGGATTGATCCCGGCGGCTATAACACTGGCAAGCATCAGCGGCTTTTACGGGTTAATGAAACGAAAGTATACCGCTACCAACAACGAAGCCATTCAATCGGTGTTTATCCTGTTGCTGGTCGTTTTTATTATTCTGACGATAACATGCATCTGGTTTCGCGGCAGCGGGATGGCCCTGATGTGGCCCCTCTAAATGACGATTGATCCGCCTACGGCGGACCGAATGACGAAGGATGGAATCGCTTCAGGCTTCGCCTTCGGCTACGACCCGACAGGTCGCTCTATCTATTAAATTCGATAGAATTCCTTAATTCGACATTCGTCAATCGACATTCGACATTTTAAGAGGTACTTACATGACGACAATGGCTCTTTACAGCAATAAAGGCGGGGTGGGTAAAACCGCAACCGCAGTAAATCTGTCCTATCTGGCAGCGCAGGCAGGTGTTAAAACCCTGATCTGGGATCTGGATCCTCAAAGTTCCGCAACCTACTATTTTCGGGTAAAGCCTAAGCTTAAGTCCGGGACCAAGGGGTTCCTTAAAGGAGGAAAGCACGTTTATAAAAGTATTAAAGGCACTGATTATGAAAACCTGGATCTGCTGCCGGCAGATTTCTCGCTACGTAATTTAGATGCCACTTTCGCTAAACTGAGGCGTTCAACACAGCGGTTGAAAAAAATTCTAAAACCTTTTAAAGATCAATATGACTTAATCATTCTTGACTGTCCGGTCACCATCAGCATCCTGGCCGAGAATATACTCAACGCTGTAGACTACACCCTGGTCCCAATGATTCCAACAACACTGTCCGTGCGTACTTATAAGCAATTATTGACTTTCTGTAGAAAAAACAATTATGAAATCGGTAAGATTCACAGTTTTTTTTCCATGGTTGATCGGCACAAAAAAATGCACAAAGAACTAATGATTACCGTGGCAAAGACGTTTGACGGTGTTTTACAAAGCTTTATCCCTTATTTGGCACAGATCGAAAAAATGGGGATTCATCGTGAGCCGGTTGCGGTCTCCTCGCCACGATCAGTGGCTGCAAAAGCATATGAAAATCTCTGGGACAAAGTTCAAGAAACCATATTGTGAGGATGCGATGGGCAAAGAAATCGAACGAAAATTTAGGGTCAAAGAAGATACCTGGCGTAATGTAAAAGGAACCAGGTACTGCCAGGGTTATTTAAACAGCGCGAAAGAAAGAAATGTGCGGGTGCGAACCATGGGCGACAAAGCCTACCTGACGATCAAGGGAATTGCAATTGGAGCGTCGCGCATGGAATTCGAATATGAGATTCCTCTCCAGGATGCCAATGAACTGCTGGGAATCTGTGAGAAACCGCTGATTGAAAAAACCCGTTATAAGGTACTGGAAGGAGGCTTTATTTGGGAGGTTGATGAATTCTTTAGGGAAAACCAGGGGTTAATCGTTGCTGAAGTGGAACTGGAGAGCGAAGATCAAGAATTCCCCAAGCCCGATTGGGTTGGGGAAGAGGTAACCGGAGACCCCCGTTATTTCAATTCCAACCTGATAAAAAATCCTTATACAAATTGGTCTTGATCAAAGTCGTCGGTTCGTGTATGCACAATCCAGACTGTAAAGGAGGACAAAATGGCGAAAAAGGCCAAACGGCTTTGCAAATGGAAGGAAGGAGATATAACTAAAAAATTTGATGAATTTATAAATATCGTAAAAAATCCAACATTCGTATGCAAAAAGTGCGGCCGGGTGGCGGATAAAAAAAAATGGTTGCATGAACCCGCTAAATTAAAGTAGGACATGTTACGGGTAATTTACACCAGCCCGATATCATCTGCCATCGATACGATATAATGAAAAGGTGGAATGGATACTCATGAAAACCCTTTACTTGGTCAGACATGCCAAATCAAGTTGGAAATATCCCAACCTGGATGATTTTGAAAGACCCCTGAACAAGCGCGGCCGCAAGAGTGCTCCGCTTATGGGAAAAATACTTGAAAAATTAAAGGTGACACCCGACCTCGTAATATCCAGCCCGGCAAACAGAGCCGCCATGACAGCAAGGATCATTGCCGATAAGATCAATTATCCTCTTGAGAATATTCGATACAGTGAAGCCATTTATGAATTCAGTGCAAATGTTTTAATACATTTTATTGAACAAATCGACGATGCCGTAGATAAGGCGATGGTCGTCGGACATAATCCGGCATTAACCGACTTAGCCAATTATTTCGGTGGCAAGCCGATCAGTAATATCCCGACCTGCGGCGTATTTTGCGTGGATTTAGACATTTCATCATGGGCAAAAATTTCTGAACACAGCGGTAAATTTAAATTTTTTGAATTTCCCAAGAAGCATGCTTCTTGATTCCCAGGGTAAGCCCTGGCTAAATACTCTAAAAAAGGAGGAGGACACCATGGCAGAAGAGAAAGAAAAGAAAGAAAAAGCCGAGAAAAAAGAGAAAGAGAAAGAAAAGGCCAAGAAAAAGGCAAAAAAGAAAGAAAAAAAAGGCAAGGGGAAGAAAAAAGAGAAAAAGAAAGAAAAAAAAGGCAAGGGGAAGAAAAAAGGGAAAAAGGGGAAAAAAGGCAAGTAAGCTTGTCGGATTAAGGGCAATCCGGCCCATCAGGCTGGATTGCCCTATTTCTTTGTTATCATTTTCAAGCGCAAAATACGCTTTTCCGTCAATGACTCACGGCTTCAAAAACTTCGTAAAAGGTTTTTTCCCCAATCAGAGAATCCACTTCACCCTGAAGGTCCCTTCTTTCTTTGCTGTGAAACCATTTCTGCCAGTCGTCAACCGTTTCCCATTTGGCGACGACCAGAAAATCTTCGGGATCATCGAGGCTCCTTAATGTTTCGCCGGAAATATAACCGGGTTGCTTTTTGGCAAGGGAACGTAGTTCAGTGAGCAGCGGAAGCAATTCCCCGGGTTTGTCGACCTGCCATTTGCGTTTAATTATAACTTGAACAGGCATATCGTCCTCCTTTTCGTAAGCGTTCACGGTTACAAATTTCGATACATTTATCCGGGCAATACATTAGGCGTCATCAAATTATCTTCCAGGAATCTGATTTCATCAATGCCGGATACCACGATCTCAGGATCTGTCTTGAGCTCTTCTTGGGAAATCTTATCCTTATACTCGACTTTGGACAGAATATGTTTGATGCAGTTGACTCTGGCCTTTTTCTTATTGTCGGAGCGGATAATGGTCCATGGAGAAATTGATCGGTTGGTTTCATTGAGCATCTGGAACTTTCTTACGGTATAATCATCCCACCTTTCCTGGGCCTCTCTGTCAACCGGAGAGATTTTATACTGCTTCAAAGGATCCGTCTCTCTCGAGTCAAACCGGCGCAGCTGTTCCTCTTTAGAGACCGAGAAAAAGAATTTGAAGAACTTAATTCCGTTCTTTACCAGCATCGCTTCTATCATGGGTGTGTCTTTCAAAAAACGTTTATTCTCCTCATCGGTGCAAAAACCCATTGTGGGTTCAACCATGGCGCGATTGTACCAGCTGCGGTCGAAAAGTACAATTTCCCCGCCGGATGGCAGGTGTTGGATATAGCGTTGAAAATACCATTGCGTTCGTTCCCTGTCGCTGGGTTTTAAAAGTGCCACAACCCGGGCACCCCGTGGATTCAAATGTTCAATAATCCTTTTTATCGTCCCGCCCTTTCCGGCGGCATCTCGTCCTTCAAATAACATTAGAACGCGATTTTCATTGGCAATGACATGCTTTTGCCATTTTAAAAGCTCGATCTGAAGTTTGTGCAACTCCTCTTCATAATAGAGGGTGAATTTTTTTACCCAAACGGCCTTACGATTTTTCTTTTTTTTCTTATCTTTATTTTTAAAGCCGGTGTGTTCGGATAATTTCTTCTTTAGCTTTTTGGGTTTCTTTTTGACTTTTTCACTTATTTCCTTTTTTGCCTTGGATGAATTCTTGGCCTTAACCGCAATTGGCTTGGCTTCTTTCGGCTTTGCACCTTTGGGTTTGGATTTCTTTTTCGTTTCTTTTGCCATTTTTTCCCCCATTTTGGTAATTGGATATTATGTAATAGTTCAGTCATTCCCTGACACCTGACACCCGACACCTTCAGTGGGGGTCAGGCCAGAGATTTGCCATATTTTTCCCGCTGTTTTTTCATTAATTTTAATTCCTTATCCCCCGGAATAACAATATCCGGATCCGTGGTAAAATTCAGTTTGCGGCTTCGGCCTTTGTAGCGCACCGAATTGAGGATCAACTTCATGGTTTCACGTCGGGCCAGATGCTTATCGTCGGATCGGATGATATACCAGGGCGCTTTTTTAGTATGCGCCTTTTTCAATAGGATATGTTTTTTTTCGGTAAAATCGTCCCATAACTCTTGGGCCTGCAAATCCACTTCGGAAAGCTTCCACTGTCTTAACGGATCATTTTTCCTTCTCTTAAAGCGTCTGGCCTGTTCTTCTTTAGTCACTGAAAAATAGAGCTTGAGCAGGATGGTCCGGCCGGCATCTTCGATGAAATTATTTTCATACATCACGACTTTTTTCATGAATCGTCTATATTGGCCTGAAGTACAAAATCCCATCACCGGTTCAACCATGGCCCGGTTGTACCAGCTTCTGTCAAACAAAACGATCTCGCCGGCATGGGGGAAGTGTTCGATGTAGCGTTTGATATGGAGTTCTGTTTTTTGCTGTTCACTGGGTTTGCCCAGGGCTACCGCGTGATATCTTTTTTCATTCATATACCGTGTCACCCGTCGGATGGTCCCGCCTTTGCCGGAGGCATCCCGGCCGTCGAAAAGGATGACCATTTTTTTTGCGGTCCGCTCCAGATGACGTTGCATTTTGATAAGTTCCGCCTGGTAAGGTGTTAATTCTTCAGCGTCGTAATATTTCTCCAGTACCGCCTGGACGATCTCTTCTTTATCCTTTTTTTTGAGGACTCTTAGAACCTTGCGAACCTGTTTGCCGGGAGTTGCATGTTTTATTTTCGACTCAACTTTCTGCACAACCTCTCTGATCTGAGCCGTTGAACCGGCCACCTTCTTTTCTAACGCCCTTTTATTATTTTCATTTTGTTCCGTGGATTTCATAGATACCCCACTTTAATTTAATTTTTTTCCAATTTGGAACATTTTAGTATAAATATCCGGCAGGCGGTTTTTCTTCAGGCTTTTGACAACCTCTTTCACGGGATACGGGATGCGAAAATGTTCTACGCCTATTTTCCCTGAAGAAATCTTCAGGATTGCAAAAGATGCCCGTGGATCTCCGTCAAACATGCGTCCCACACTACCCGGATTGATGAAATGAACCCCATCAACCACTTTATGATACGGCACATGGGAATGGCCCATGATATGAATTTTATAAGGTGAATTCTTCGCCAGTTTATGGAAACGGTCTTCAGGAGCATCTGGAAACAGCTCTTCATCCGCATCATCGCGGGTCCCATGAAATAGGCCGATGCAGACGGATCCCAGGGTTAAATCCGTTTGTTTGGGTAACGATTTCAGATACGTGACATTCTCAGGCAGCAGCTTTTCAGAAGTCCAGAAGTACATGACCCGTTTTTCTTCTTTTTTGGGTCTTTTTAATTTCTTGCCCTTTAA
>JAIVWA010000238.1:0-6986 GCA_049190255.1 Gammaproteobacteria bacterium
CTCCTGCTCGCGCACCCGATAGACCAGCTCGTCTTTGGCATAGGTTTCCCTTATCTCCTGCCACTGATCTATGCTTTGAAGGGTTTCCGGGTCCAGGTCGGCCTGGGCTTTTTGCACCTCTTCTTTGAGTCTTGCCAGTACTTCCGGGACTTCCCCCTCGAGGTTGGCGTCGCCCAATCGTTTATGCGTTTCCTGTAAATGCCAAAAATTTCTGAGCTTTTGGGACTGTTCCTCTGTTGTTTGATGATATCCACGGATGGTATCGCTGATTTCGCTCAGATAGCGGGTACGTTCGGGAGGGATGATAATTGTTTTGGATGAAGAGGTTTTGGACTGCGGTCTGGGCATCCGGGCCTTAAACTGGACACCGGTTTTGGTATGAATCACATCGATAAGGGCGTGGTAGAGGGCGGTAACCCCATCATCATTAAACCTGGAAGCGATGGTGCCAAAGACCGGCATTTCAGCCGGATCCTTATCAAATGCCTTGAGATTGCGCTGGACCTGCTTGCGAACATCGCGCACGGCATCTTCACCACCGCGCTTTTCAAATTTGTTGACCACCACCAAATCGGCAAAATCCAGCATATCGATTTTTTCCAGCTGTGAGGGAGCGCCAAATTCACTGGTCATCACATAGATGGATACATCCACAAGGTTGGTGATGCTCGAGTCGCCTTGTCCGATTCCCGCTGTTTCAGCAATTATCAAGTCAAAACCGGCCGCTTTTACCGCGCTGATGGCATCATTGAGTACCGCGGGAATCTCTGTTTGGGAGTGTCGGGTCGCCAGAGAGCGCAAATACAGCCGCGGACTGCCAATGGCATTCATCCGAATGCGATCACCCAGAAGGGCACCACCGGTTTTGCGGCGGGATGGATCGCAACTGATGATGGCCACATGGATATCACTGAGATCATGCAGGATACGCAAAATGATCTCATCGGTCAGGGAAGACTTCCCCGCGCCCCCGGTTCCGGTGATTCCAATAACGGGTGTTTTGCGCGTGCCAATTTTTTTGGCCAGTTCCGCGCGCAGGGCCGCAAGATTTCCATCCTCCCGGGCTTTGGCCTGCTCGGCGACCGTAATCAGATGGGCCACCAGACCCTTGTTATCCGGCGACAGGCCGTCAAAACTAAATCGATCCTCTTTGACGGTGGGAAAATCCATGCTCTGGACCATATGGTTGATCATACCCTGAAGTCCCATTTTGGCACCGTCCTCAGGTGAATATATCTTGGTGATGCCGTAGGACTCGAGTTCTTTTATTTCCTCGGGAATGATCACACCGCCGCCGCCACCGAAAATCTTGATGTGCGGTGCTCCTCTTTCCTTTAAAAGATCAAGCAGATACTTGAAAAATTCCAGGTGACCGCCCTGATAACTTGACACCGCGACGCCCTGCACATCCTCTTCAATGGCGGCATCCACAATTTCCTGGACGGATCGATTATGCCCCAGGTGGATGACTTCCACCCCGGTATCCTGCAATATGCGGCGCATAATATTGATGGCGGCATCATGGCCGTCGAAAAGGGATGTGGCTGTGACCATCCGGATATTATTTTCAGGCTTGTAGATTTCGACCATGTTGTCTCCTTAGAAATGACTAATGACAATTGACTAATGAATAATTAATGAAGTCGCTTCGCTCCAGCATTTTGAATGACTAATGACTATTGACAAATGAATAATTGTTGAAGTCGCTTCGCTCCAACTTTTTTTAGCAGTAAATCCTATTTAAAACGATAGAATACCTTAATTAGACATTTGTCATTAGTCATTCGTCATTCCAAATGTTCGTCATTCCCTATCGCACATTTTTAGAATAAATGCGGTCTGCAGCTTGATATAATCCTCAAGACTGTAATGGCGTGACAGGTACCAGCGCCTGAAGGTCCACATGTGTCCCAGAACCACTATGTTGTGCGCTGCAAGCTCAATGTGTTGTTCTTTAATACCCGGCAATCCGCCTGAGGCGGCGATACGGGCCAGGACTTCCACAAACAGGCCGGTGATGCGAAGCTCGTTTTCAAGAACTCTTTTTTGCCATTGGGATGGCAGGGACTGACTTTCCTGGTAAATGAGCAAGATAAAGTCACTCATACGATGGCAAACAGTGAAATATTCGCGGATTACCCCTGCCAGGGCTTCCCGGCCGGCTGTTGCCCTGGACATGGCTTCTGTAACGCCGCGTTCCACTTCGGCATGAATGGATTCACAGACCATATAGAGGATATCTTCTTTGGAGGTGAAATATTCATACAGAGATCCAATGGAAGATCCGGCCGCCCGGGCTATCTGGCGTGTGGTCGTTTTGTGGAACCCTTTTTCAACAAACAGCTGGACCGCAGCGTCGGCGATCTGGCGGCGCCTGCGTTTTACCAGATCAGGATCTTTGACCTGGGTGGGTATGTCTTTTATCCGAATCGACTCCTGCATCTTTGCTTTGGCTCCGGAGAAAGGAAAATTCTCCACTTATTTATTTACAGATATCGTTGATTGGTTGATTAGTTGATTAGTTAAGTGGTTGTAAATATGGATTTAGCCCCTATTTGCAAAATAATTGGACACTTCATGTTTCAACAATCGTAACATTCTGAAATTATGACTATAATTTACCTAATCAACCATTCAACCAATAAACTATTCAACGGGTCTGGATTTAACTCGTGATCTCGAAACTGTCACGCAACAAATCGACGATGTCTCCGCACCCGAAACCTGGCGGCACTCTATTCCGAACGAGCGCTCATTCAGCTTTCATATCATGCTTCTTTTTTTCTTGTCAAGGTTTTCTAATAACAAATTTTAGATAATGAAACTATTTAAAATTATTATAAATTATATTCATTTCATGGGTCTGATGACGAATAATCGATGAGCATAAAGGGGTTGACAAACAAATAGGGATGCAGTAATAAATTGTCTGATATGACCGAGCGCTCGCTCATAATGCATAACCCTCTAATTTTACTTTGTTATTTACAAATTGACTCATTACAAAACCACGCTTCGGGAGGAACCCATGAATGATAATGTCTTACTGGTAGAAGAAGATGCCGGGATCGCAACGTTGACCCTTAACCGGCCGGAAGTCATGAATTCGTTTAATTTTTCCCTGCTGCATGCATTGAGGGACCAGATCGAGTCCTTTCGGTTTCGAAGAGATTTGCGAGTGATCATCATAACGGGAAGCGGCGAAAAAGCCTTTTGTTCCGGAGCCGACTTAAAGGAGCGCGCCACCCTTGGCCCAGACCAAGTCAGGGAGTATATTTATACGATTCGAAACCTTTTCACTTCCATCGAAGAGTTGAATAAGCCGGTAATCGCCGCGGTCAACGGGATTGCCCTGGGCGGCGGCACCGAACTGGCATTGGCAAGTGATATTCGCATCGCTTCATCTACTGCCAATATGGGACTAACTGAAACCCGTCTGGCGATCATTCCCGGGGCCGGTGGAACCCAGCGCCTGCCACGACTGGTTGGCAAGGGCAAAGCCAAAGAACTTATTTTTACCGGCCAGCGCATAGATGCCCAGGAGACCTTGAAAATCGGCCTGGTCAATAAAATTTGTGAGCCACAGGATCTGCTGGCAGAGTGCCAAAAAATGGCGGCTATGATTTGTGAAACCGGTCCCGTGGCCATTGAACAGGCCAAGTATGCCATCAATTATGGCCTGGAAACGGATATGCATACAGGCCTGGCGATAGAATCCAATGCGTATTGGGTATGTATCCCAACCGAAGACCGCCTGGAAGGACTGACAGCATTTAGAGAAAAAAGGAAGCCGGTTTATAAAGGGAAATAATTCGGTTGACCCGTTAACCCGTTGGCCCGTTAGACAGGTTTAATATACCTGCTCGGCCCAACCGGCCAACCGGCTTAACCGGCTTAACCGGCTCAACCGGCTAACCGGACAACAATTATATCTGAAAGGAGGCTTTTGAAAATCATGACTGAATACGATTACTGGAAAATATTTCCGCGGATGCCGAAAAAAGTAACCATTGGCGACATTACGGTGCGAGATGGGTTTCAGCACGAAGAAAAATTCATTTCCACAGAGGCCAAGAAATTTTATCTGGAAGAACTCATTTTCGCAGGTTGCCGCGACATCGAGGTGACCAACCTGGGCAATCCATTTCTGATGCCTCAGTTCAAGGACGCCGAAGAATTGCTGACCCATGTGCGCAGCGATCGTTTCAAAAAGCGCTGTGATAGAAAAGGCGTTAATTATGACGATATTACCTTTACCGCCATTACCATCCGCGAAGGGGCGGTGAATCGGGCCATTGAATTAAAAGAAAAAGGAATTGGGCCGGACCGCCTTCTGATGATGGTGTCCACCGAGGAAGAACACCATTTCGCCAACTCCGGCACCACGCTGCCCGATTACTGGGCGGAGGCCGAACGCGCCATTAAAAAATGCAATGATGCCGGCTTGAAAATGTGCGGCACTGTCAGCACCATCTGGGGGAGTCCCATCGGCGGGGCCACCGAGATGAAAGACGCGGTGGAATTCTCCAAACGCTGGCTGGAAATCGGTGCCCATGACATCGAACATGCCGACCATGACGGCAGTGCATCGGCCGCGCAGGTCTATCGGTACTATTCCATGATTCTGGATGAGATTCCCAATCCGGATTTACACATTGCGCATTTTCACGAGACCAAGCGTGTCGCATCGGCTTCCGTTCTGGCTGCTCTGCAGGCCGGCATTACCCATTTCGAGGCCACTCTGGGGGGGCTGGGCGGACAACCGGCCAATTTTCTGGATGATTGTCCCGTCAAAGGCACCGGTGAATACTATTACGAAGATCCGCGTTATGTGGGTTTGGTTACCCTGGAAGATACCCTGGTCCAAATTGACGAGATGGGCATCGAGCATGGCTGGGATGTGGACCGTGTATTGTGGTTGGGGCGTCAGATGGAAAAGACCATCGGTCACCGGTTGCGCTCTGAAGCCGCCATTAACGGCCGGACGTTAAAAGAAGGCCATCCGGAATTTGCCCGTCCCGGTTTGAAAAAAGTAAAAGCAAAATTTGGCGAGGATGCCAATCAGAACTGGCCGTCGGAATGGGATGATGAACCGGTGCTGCCGGAAAATTATCGGCCCTAACAAGTATAGTGTTATGTCCCATAAATATAATAAAATTTGACATATACCTTAGTTTGGAGGCATAATTATAGGTGATGTCTATGAAAAGTTAGCAACTGAAAAAACCATTGATTTTCAACCTGTTTAGTATTTCGTGCTTCGAATTCCCGCTTTATCCGGGTGAGGAAGGTTTACATGAGATCATTGAGTGCCTTTATTGCTGCTTGCCTTGTGGCGTTTGCCATCAGTTGCGCGCCAACAAAAACCGTCTACCATGATGTGAATTTCGACTACGACGTGAATGCCGACTTCAGCCGGCTGAAGACCTATCAATGGGTATCGATGCCGGCAACTTTACGGATAGATGATTTCAACCGGGTACGGATAAGAGAGCATGTCAACAGCGAACTGGGTGCCAGAGGTTTTAAGGTGACCGAAGACAAACCGGATATGTTTGTCGTCATGTTCGGGGGAAGTTATAGAGCGGTTGATATGACGGTCTTGATGGACTATGAAGTGTATACGGTGGGCAGGCTAAAGCTCGCTTTTTATGATGCCGCATCCAACCAGGAAATATGGTGGGGCGAGACTAAAGCCGATTTATTTCATGATATGACCCCGGAAGAAAAGGACAATGTTACCCAGACCGCTGTGACTAGAATTCTTGAGTATTTTCCTCCCAAGCCCTAACCCGGATCCGCCGGAGGCGGATCCATAATCAATTGTCAATTCAAGGCAGAGCCGTGATCGGATCTGCCTTTCTTATTCAAGGGCATTACTCAAGTTACCGCTTTTTTGGCCGATATATGTTTAATAATGGTAAAATGTTGGAAAAGCATCTATTTGAATTGATTTAATGGCATTTAACGACGGGGTAATTCTAAAAACTTTTGAACATATAGGGGCAAGGAGAACATGAGCGAGGAAAAAATCAAGCGTATTATGGCTCAGGTTAAGTCTTTTCCGGGAATGCCTGCCACCGCTGCTAAATTAATGAAAATGCTTGAAGATTCAGATTCAACGGCCGCTCAAATTGAAGAGGTCTTACGATATGATGCAGGCCTCACCGCCAATATCCTCAAATTGACAAATTCCGCTTATTTCGGCATCCCTTCCAAAGTCAGCTCGGTGAAGCAGGCCATTATGATGCTGGGCTGGAAACGGCTGCTGCAGTTGGTGATGACCATGTGCATGAGCACCGTCATGAAAAAGCCGGTCGCCGGTTATGATCTACCCCAGGGTGAACTCTGGCGGCATTCGGTCGCGGTATCCGTTGCTGCTGAAGCAGTGGTCAAAGCTTTGAAAATCCCCCAGGCAGAGGAAGTCTTCACCGCAGCTCTTTTGCATGATGTCGGCAAGCTGGTACTGGGCGGTTTTGTTAAAGATGATATCGAGCAAATCGAGGCCATGGTTATCAAAGGAATTCCCTTTGAGGTAGCGGAATACATCGTTATCGGGACCGACCATGCTGAAATTGGTGCCCGCATTCTTAAAAAATGGGACTTTCCTGCGAATCTTGTCAACGCGGTGGGCTGGCATCATGACCCGGAAACTTGTGAAAATTATTGCACATTGAGCGACATTGTTCACATTGCCGATACCATTGGGTTGAGAATCGGATTTGGCAGGGGGCAAAGTGGGATTGAGGTTGAGCCGTCTGTCTCAGTCACCGACCGGTTGGGACTGGAGCCCGTTGATATCGAGATGCTGACTGAACAGACGCTGGAGGGTGTCAACAAACTTTCCGATCATTTACTGGCCGAGTAGGCTTCGCAATTGAAGATTGAAGATTGAAAATTGAATATTGGTGGAAGTCGCTTCGCTCCGTCGTTTTTATTAAATTGATCCGCCGAAGGCGGACCTTAAATATTCATTCATCAATCTT
>JAIVWA010000239.1:0-3086 GCA_049190255.1 Gammaproteobacteria bacterium
TTGCTTTAGTTTTGAAAGAACAATTTGCAACCCTAAATATGGTATTTTTCAGGGCGGAGTAATTAAATGCTTGACAACCAATCCGACCCCACATAGTATTTAGTTATGAGCATATACTCATAACTAAATACTATATTCAAGAATATTTATCAGATCAACTAATTGACAATCGGTCCGGTATCGCCCAATATAATAGTAAATGTCAAAAGATGTACCAGTCGCTTGCAGACGATAGGCTTATGGTTTCTAGAAGGATTGACGACCATGCCGGTTCAAATGAAACGCCTCCGGAAAGATATTGAAACAATCAACGGGTTTAATGCCACGCCCGGAAATGGTATTACCCGGTTAACGTTTTCACCGGAATATCAGGGGGCCGTTACCTATGTCGTTGATGAACTGAAACAAATCGGGGCCGATATATCAATTGGCCCGGCCGGAAATGTCCGGGCCAGAGTCCATGGATCCGACGGTCGCGGTCCGGCGGTCATGATGGGCTCTCATCTGGACACGGTGGCCCATGGCGGTCAATTCGACGGTGTCGTGGGAGTAGCAACGGCCCTTGAAGCTGCCCGGGCAATCGTCGAAGACCAAATTGAGCATCGTCTGCCGGTTGATGTAGTCATTTTTGCTGAAGAGGAGGGCTCCAGATTCAGCCGGGGATTGCTGGGAAGTTCGATCTGGACCGGACAAATTGACCCCGATCAGTTAGCGACCTTCAAAGACGACCGGAATATTTCCTATCTGGAAGCCATGGTGCAGGCCGGGATAAGCGTTGATGACGACCACACCCTGAAGCCGTCTGATATCAGAGCAATGCTTGAAGTTCACATTGAGCAGGGTGCCGTACTTGAAAAACGCGGGCACCGGATCGGGCTGGTTGAAGCAATTGCCGGCATCCGGCAGCTTGACATTACCATTAAAGGGGTGGCCGACCACGCCGGAACCACCCCGATGGAGGAGCGTTCGGACGCGCTGCAGGCAGCCGCCAGGATCATTATTGCGGTGGATGATATCGCTAAGAATTCAGGGCCCCATTCGGTGGCCACCGTCGGTCGGATATTATGCAACCCTGCGCAGGTAAACGTAATTCCCGGCCTGGTCAGGTTCAGTGTCGATGTCCGCAATCCAAACAGGGAGTTGCTGGAATCGGCTGTGAGTAAAATTTGCCGCACCGTAGCAGAGGTTTGCCGCGAACGAAAATTAGACGTTGAAATTGACCGGATGGCAGAGGCGGAGCCGGTAGCTCTTTCGCAAACCATCATCGCGCTGCTGGAGAAAAAGACACGTAAAGAAAATACTGCGCCTTATAGAATGATAAGTGGGGCCGGACACGACACCGCGCTGGTAGCCGGACTGGCGGAGGCCGGCATGATTTTTGTCCCCAGCCGGGATGGACGCAGTCATTGTCCCCAGGAGCATACCCGGATCGAAGATATCGCCCTGGGATGTGAAATTCTACTGGATACCGTCGTCGAACTTGCCGCCTGAACCGGGTGGGAAAATCGCTATTTTTTGTCCGTTTAAAGGAGAGATAAATGAACACAACTCGTGATTGGGAGGAACCGATTCGAAGATTGGAGCGCTTGATGAGACTGAGGTCCTTTCCGGTGGCATTCAAGCTTTTGGAAGACAAAACTGCACTTGCCGAAATCCCATTTATACGCCGGCTGAAGAATAAATCCACCCTTTGCCAGTTGATTAGCCTTGTCCGAAACTTCGACTGGACTATCGGGGCTGATCTTGATGATTTTATGTCGGTGATGTGTGCCTCCATTATCGGGCTGACCGATATCCCCGACTATATGAAAGATGGTACATTTAGGAGCATCGTATGGACCAAGAGCCGGGCGGACGGTAAAAAGTTTGAAAACGCCATCCCCCGACTGCCGCTGGATAAATATGAGGCTGTGGCGATGGCGCCCCTCGTGTATAATCCTTTTGATCCTGACATTATTCTGATCTACGCCAACCCCGCCCAGATCATGCTACTGATCAATTCCCTTCAGTTCGAAGACTATGAGGTAATGCAATTTAATTGTGTCGGCGAAACTTCCTGTTCCGACGCCATTGCCAGATGTTACCTGGAGGGCAAACCGTCGGTGAGCATTCCCTGCTATGGCGAACGTCGGTACGGCCATGCCCAGGATGATGAGATGGTCATGGCTCTTCCGGCCGCCATGATGGACAAAGCCCTTCGTGGCATGGAGGCCCTGTACCGGCGGGGAATCCGCTACCCCATCAGCTACGCTGGCGCGGAGACCGATGTGACCCATGCGTTTCCGGCAGCCTATGGCGGAGATGAAACGATCAACATGCTCAGAGGCAGTGACAACAGGCTGCTACTGGGGGTCACGGGCAGTATTGCCACGGGAAAGACCACCGTGGCCATGATGCTGGAAGAACTGGGTGCACGTACCATTGATTTTGATGTTTTGAGCAGAGTGGTGGTTGAACCCGGCAAACCGGCCTGGAAGGACATTGTCGCTTTTTTTGGAGAGCAGGTTTTGAACAAGGATCAAACCCTGGATCGCGATAAATTGCGCGAAATTGTGTTTAAAGACCTCGAAAAGAAAAAAAAGCTTGAAAGTTTTCAGCACCCCAGAATCGGGGAAGAATTCATCAAACTCGTCAAGCAATACGCCGACGAGGATCCCGAGGCCATCATCCAGGTCGTGGTACCGCTTCTAATTGAAGTCAATATGCATCCGCTTTTTCACAACCTCTTAATGGTTTATGCCACTGAAAAAGAGCAGAAAAAACGCCTGATGGAACGTGACGGCGCCACAGAAGAAATGGCCCTGAGCATGATCAAGTCCCAGCTCTCTGTTGAGGAAAAAAAAGGCTTCTGTGATCTGATTATTGATAATTCAGCTTCACTGGATAAAACCCGTAAGCAGGTGCAAACGCTCTGGAAAAAGCTGAAACAGATTCAACAGGAACGTAAGGGGAGCAGCGTGTAAGCTTAGTTCCTTAGAATTTTTTTTGTGTATTTTGTGGCAGGAGAAATTAGAGGTAGCCGCTACTAATTGCCTAAAGTGTCTAAAGTGCCTAAAATGCCTAAAATAGAGGTATTCTATCTATTT
>JAIVWA010000239.1:3096-6958 GCA_049190255.1 Gammaproteobacteria bacterium
CTGTTTCGGATAGGCGAAGTTTCATACGAGGTGTCGGGTGTCAAGATTTAGCACCTTTGAGACCTGACACCCGACACCTGAAACCTATAATATTGTCTTAGTGGCACACTCGCTGCTCCAACCGGCGCCACTAATTAAAAGCACGGTCTTGGAAAAAGCATAGGCCCTTAGTGGGGTTTTTCTAACAACATCCGGATTTGTATTTAACTACTTTCAAAAACGGGAGCATCAGAAATGACCATACGTTTTCTTAGAAACAAGGTAGTGGAAGTAAGTCCCCAAACGGACGGTAGCCTGGCGGTGTCCTGGCGCCAGACGGATGATTTGCTGAAAGCGGAAGTTAACATAAAAGTGCAACTGCCGGATCTTGAAATTGTGGAGGCTACTGCCGAACTGGGACGACTGGTGCCGCAAGCCTGGAGAGGCGCTTCGGAACTGATAAAAAAAATTGAAGGCGTCAGAATTGGTGCCGGTTTGCGCAAAATTGTTAAGGGTCTGCTCGGCGGTCCCAAGGGTTGCCCGGTTCTGGCACATGCAATTTTGGAATGTTCAAATGCCGTTATACTTCATTTCACACGCCCGGTGATTCAGGTGGGAGAAAGTCTCGAAGGGGAAGAAAAACTGGCTAATTTAAGAGAGATGATTAAAAATAACCCCCGGCTGGTGCGAAGCTGTGTGGCCTTTCAAGACGACAGCCCTATTATGCAGGGGCTGGATTCGGAAGACAGATGACAGAGGGCAGAAAACAGAGGACAGACATCAGAAGACAGACGCCTGCCCCCTGAATCCTGCTTGCCCTCCGTAGCCCGCAGGGCGAAGGGGGGAAACCAAAAAGTATGAACACAAACGAAAGCAAAATAAAAGTATATTACGGCCTGAATAAACAAGGAGAAAAATATGATTTCCTTCAACCGCAGTCAGCTTATCGAAGCAGAATTTTTGAATGAAGAAACCATACGGTTCAACGGTATCCAGCAGGATCATATCTACAGCATGGAAATCAATATGGATGTACGCATCGCTGACGGGCAGATCACGGCCATTGAAGGGCTGATGAAACGCTACACAAATTTTGTCTGCCCGCAGGCGCTGCCGGTTTTGCAAACCACCGTCGGCATATCGCTGCGGGAGGAAGGCTGGGATCGTCGGGTCATGAAAGAAATCGGACGTCTGGGTTGCGAGCACTTTGCCGAGATCATTATCGAGTGCGGCCGGTGTTTTGACCCGGCGCAACTCACCGCGGCTATGTGGGAAGCCCTTGAAAAAGATCCCGGCCTGGACCAAAACCAATTTATGCAAACCTGGATAGATGAGAACCCCGAGTATAAAGAATAAAGGAAAGGATCCTTATTTTAATAGTTTTTCCCGACAGGATTAACAGGATGAACAAGATTTTTTCAAGGTTTCCAGATGAAACCGTGAAAACATAGAATCCAAACAATCCTGTAAATCCTGTCTATAGTGATTTATTAAAATAGAATCCATTCATTTTCAATTTTAGGCGCTCATAAAATTTGCGGTTAGTAATCAGGAAAGTAAAAAATGAGAATTGATTTGCACATTCACACCTCACCGCTTTCGGCCTGCAGTTATATTGACCCTCAGGAACTTATTCAGGAAGCCCGGCGTTTGAAGCTGGATGCAATATGTCTCACCGAACATCAGGTCGTCTGGGATCCCGATGAGGTAGACAAATTGGCCGCTGAAGCGGGCATTAGCATATTTCGGGGCAACGAGTTCACCACCAACCAGGGAGATATTCTGGTTTTCGGGTTTTATGAAGATATCAAGGAGTTGCTGATTATCCAGGAACTGCGGGATAAAGTGACCGCCGCCGGTGGCTATATGATTGTGGCCCATCCGTTTCGCGGGTTTAAAACCTTCGGCATCAGCCAACTTCAAATGACGGTGGACCAAGCCTGCAAACGCAAGGTGCTTGAATTCGTCGATGCCGTTGAAGTTGGAAACGGCAAGCTGTCGCCCGAAGAAAACGATATGGCCCGCAAAGTTGCCGAGAAGTTGGGTCTGCCCGGTACCGGCGGCAGCGACGCCCACCGGGTCGATGAAATCGGCACATGGGTAACTGTGTTTGAAAAAGAAATTGAGAGTGAGATAGAACTTGTGCAGGAACTCCATGCCGGACGATTCAAGGCGGTGAAAGAAGATAGATGACAGACGTCAGAGAACAGATGACAGAGGACAGATGACAGAACACAGATGACGGAAGACAGAAATAATTGAATGCGGAATGCGGAAGACAGAGAACAGATGAATCGCCTTCGCCTAAAAGGCTACGCGCAGCAGGCAACGAGAATTAAACCACGGAACGACACGGAAAAACACGGAAACGGCAAATACAAAATAAATTGTTACGCTATTTAGCATCCGTGTAATTCCGTGGAAATCCGTGGTGAAAAAATATAACCGTTATCTTAGGGAAAGGAAATGAGAGATGACCGAAAAAGCGGTACAGGATTACTACCCGGATGATATTGCCATATGCTACGGCTGCGGCCGACTGAACGAACATGGGCTGCAAATTAAGACCTACTGGGAGGGTGACGAGTCCGTCTGCAGATTTAAACCCCGGCCCTATCACACGGCATTTCCCGGTTGCGCTTATGGTGGGTTGGTCGCGTCGTTAATTGACTGCCATGCCACGGGGACGGCGGCGTCTGCCAAACATTTTGAAGAGGGCAAATCCTTGGGCAGTGACCCCCTTGAACGTTTCGTAACGGTTTCTTTGCATATCGATTTTCTGGCCCCGACACCGGTTGATAAAACGCTGGAACTGCGGGGCCGGGTAGTAGAGAGCAAAGGCCGTAAGATGATAATTTCCGTCACCCTGTCTGCAGGAGATAAAATCCGGGCGCGCGGCGAAGTCGTGGCCGTCCAGATGCCGGAGGATTTTTTCATTATAAATGAATAATACCAGCACCCGGAATAGTCAAATATGTTCCCAAAGTTTATCAAAGCGTTGCTTGGCCTATTTCTCATCTTTTTCGTCATTTATGGAATATTGTATGCACTGGCCAGACCGATTTCAGATCACCTTTATTTCAAACCCGATAAATTTCTTGCCATTGCCCACCGCGGCGGCCGCAGCCTGGGGCCTGAAAACACGCTCTATACCTTTAAACGGGCCGTTGAGCTGGGGACAGATGTGCTTGAAATGGATCTTCAAACCACCAGTGACGGCGCCCTGGTTATTTTGCATGACCGTGAGGTGGAGCGCACAACCAACGGCAAAGGCGCTGTCGACAGTTTCACTTTGTCTGAACTAAAAAAACTGGATGCCGGATTTCGCTGGTCACCGGATAATTCCAGGTCCTATCCGCTGCGTAACAAGGGGGTTACGATCCCCACCCTGACCGAAGTTTTTAAGGCTTTTCCCGACATACGAATAAATATTGAAATCAAAAGCTCCCAGGTTAATACGATTCAGAATTTCTGCCGGACCATTCGCGACCATGGTATGTCGGAAAAAGTAATGGTCGCCTGCTTTGATTCCGGTAAACTGGGTGAATTCCGTTCGCTTTGTCCTGAAGTCGCCACATCGACCGGCGCTTCCGAAGCGGCTATGTTCTACTGGCTTCAATGGGCGAACCTGGAGTCCGCCTATTCACCAAGCGCCCAGGCCCTCCAGATACCGGAAGTTTATGGGCAATACCGGATTGCGACCCGGAGGTTTTTAGATGCCGCCCACGCGCGCAACATGCGTGTACATGTGTGGACGGTAAACGATATTGAATCCATGCAGCAGTTAATTGATCTGGGTGTGGACGGAATTATGACGGATTACCCGGAACGGCTGGAAAAAATTTTAAAGGGGAAGCAGCAGAATTAACCGAAATTCAGACCT
>JAIVWA010000240.1:0-6940 GCA_049190255.1 Gammaproteobacteria bacterium
TGCAAATAACTCTTGAAAGTCTTGGCCTGGAGTAATGGAGTATTGGAGTGTTGAAAAAAAGACATCAATCCTTTGACCATTACTCCAACACTCCAACACTCCATTACTCCAATCCTCATAAGAAAAAGGCATCCCTATTCCTTCCCGGGATGCCTTTCTATTGGATCGAATTATTTATTTAAGTTACGGTAACATTTACAAATATATGAAATTAGGGCGCAGCTGCCAACTTTTCCCATAATTCGGTAAGCAATCTCACACCGAAACCCGTACCGCCGGCGCCGCAATAGGCATTTTCCTTGGTACTGTAGGCCGGACCGGCAATGTCGATGTGAGCCCAGGGCGTATCGGCGGTGAACTCAGAAAGAAACAATGCGGCCGTAATGGCCCCGCCCCAGCGGGTGCTGCCGATATTGTTCGTGTCTGCAAAATCACTTTTGAGCAGTTCTTTATAATCCTCGGGCAAAGGCATTCGCCAGCAGCGTTCGTGGGTTCTTTCTCCCGCTGCTATGATGGCTGCCGCCAGCTCCTCATCATGGGAAAATACAGCGGCTATTTTTTCGCCCAAGGCGACCACACAGGCTCCCGTCAGGGTCGCCATATCGATCAGAAAATGAGGTTTGTATTTTTTGACCACGTAAGACATGGCGTCTATTAATATCAACCGGCCTTCGGCATCTGTGTTCCCGATTTCAATGGTTTTTCCGGCAAAGCTGCGAATGATATCTCCGGGTCGCGTTGCCTTTCCGGACGGCATGTTCTCAACGATGGGAATGATACCGATAATGTTTAATTTGGGCTTGATTTTAGCTGCGGTAATCAAGGCGGCGGCCACCGCGGCCGCACCGGACATATCTGATTTCATGGCAGCCATAGAATTGCCGGTTTTGATGTTGAGGCCACCGGAGTCAAAGGTGACCCCCTTACCCACCAGAGCAATGGTTTTTTTGGCTCCCGGTACCCTGTGCTCCAGGGTTACCAGGCTGGGTTTGCTCTGACTGCCGGCTGCCACGGCCAGCAGCGCGCCGAATTTTTTTTGTTTCAATTGAGTTTCATTTAGCACCCGAACTTTCAGCCCCTGCTTTTTTGCCCGCTTAACAATGGAACGGGTGAATTTTTCCGGCGTTTTGTCGTTGGATGGGATGTTGATCCATTCCCGGGCCAGGGTGGTTCCCTCGCAGACTGCGGCCACTCTATCTGAAATGGGGCGTAATTTTTTAGCAGCACCGGCTGCGACCCGGAAATTGATTTTCTTGAGGGCTTTTTTCTTTTTATCGCCCTTGTATTTGTCGAACAGGTGGTTTCCGAGATAAGCGCCTTCCTGCATTGCTTTTAGAACCGCTGATGGCTCCAGGCCATTGATCTTCGCTTCAGGCACCGCGAACCAGAGATCGGCCGGCTCTTTTTGGATACAACTTTTTACAGTTTTACCGGCCATGGTTCTAAGGGTTTCCCGATCGATTTTTTCAAGTTTTCCAAGCCCCCAAAAAATTACCCGTCTGGTCTTGATTTCAGGTAAATCGTAAAGCGTTACGGTCTCATCCTTTTTCCCATTAAACTCCTTGAGGCCAAGCGCTTTTTTAATAACTGCTTTTAAGCTGACATCGTCATAAATATTTTTATCTTCGCAAACAGGTACGGCCAATGTATCAATTTTAGTTTTCTTCAGATCCGATGATTTCACGGTAAGCATGAATACAAGTCTCCTTAACCACTATTTTTGAGATAGCTCCAAATAAGGCTGGTTACCATTGCTGGGCTAAAAGAGCAAACGGTATCAATATCATTCATCTTGTCCTCTTAATCGTCCTCGTCCTCGTTCTCGTCCTCGATCCTGTTACTGATTACGAGTACGAGGACGAGCACGAGGACGAAAAGGGTAATTCAGGATTAATGGTTAAGACATGCCCTTTATATACAAACAAATAATTGTCGCTTTACGCTCAAGCAGCAGCCAATTCCTTTAACCGCGTGATCGTATCCCAGACAAACGGCTCTTTCCGGCAGGGGTTGACGGCGTTGTTGGTGAAGACCGGATCGGCTTCGAGATCATAGCGGGATGCGGCTACGGCCTGCGGCCACAGCGCCGTGTGGGGAATGGGGGTGTAATGTGCCAGAACCGGTGTAATACCAAGCTGTTTTACGGTATCGATCGAATGTTCGATGGAAGCCAATTCTTGACCGGGCAGTCCTGCCAGTAAATACGCACCGACCTGTTTTTTTTCAAAACCGGCCTTTTTGAGATAGCCGACGGCCCGCTTAAATTCTTCTTCAGAAACTTTATTATCGAACTCTTGTCGGTGATCAAATTCAACCGTTTCCAGACCGAGCCGCAGGGTGGTAAAACCGGCCTTTTTCATGAGCCATGCGGTGTGCGCGGTTATACCCCGGATGTGAACGGCATTCGGTGTGTGAAAGCGAACCTTGAGACCGGCGTTGATAATTTCTTCCAAAATCGGAAAGGCATGCTGTTCGGCATTCACCAGAAAGGCATCATCATATAAGATAAAATCGCTCTGATCATATGACTCATGCCAGAACCTGATTTCTTCAACAACCGCTGCGGGGCTGCGCAGCATGCGTTCGGGTTCCAGTAACCGGGAAGCACAGTAGGCACAGTTAAAGGGACAGCCCCGTGAGGTCAGAAGCGGAACATAATTAATTTTGCTTTGAAGCCCCAGAGCCGGGTAGGGGTATGAATCCAGGTCGCTTGGATTAAAGGCCGGTTTAATCGTACAGCCGGTAAAGTGTCGCACAAGGGGAAATAAACTTTTCTCCGCCGGGTCGGCGGCAACCTGGTCGGCACCTGAATGGCGTTGAGCATGATCCGGGCACAGCCGTGCGTAAATGCCACCCAACACGATGGGTGTTTGTGGGAAGACCGCACGGATCAAATCTATCGTTTCTTGAACCCCGGGATACCAGTAGGTCATCAGCGAGGTTACAAGCACAAGATCAGGGGGGCTTTGTTTGAGAAGATCTTCTTTAAACCACTGGGGCTTAATTCCATAGCGGGAATAAAAGCGCGGGACGTCTTCTAACCCGGCTGGTTTCGGAAGACGGGTTTTCAAATAGGGCCCGCGTCCATACCGGGCCGTCGGACTGCTCTGGGGCGCACGGGGATGAAAACGGTCGAGGCAATCAATATAGGATACTGAAATTCCATGGTGCCGCAAAAGGGAGGCAATCATAAGAAGTCCCAGCGGTTTGGCCCAGAAGTCGTAAGCGGCAAAATCGTGAATCCAGGGATTGATCAGAAGGATATGTGGTTTATCGCCTGTCATCGCTTGAAATTTGAGGGCCAATGATCAATTTTTAAAATATAAAATCTTTATTAATCTCTCCTATGGTGGCACAGCCGCAAAGCCTCATGGTCAGCTCAAAATCTTTGCGCAGGATATCCAGGACACGCTTGGCGCCCTGCTCGCCATCCACCGCCAGTCCCCAGATAATCGGCCGTCCGACTCCTACCGCCTTCGCCCCCAGGGCGATGGCTTTAAAAACATCGGTACCGCGGCGAATACCGCCGTCAATCAGAACTTCCATTTTGCCGTCCACGGCTTCCATCAACCCCGGTAAAGACTCGATGGTGGCCGGGACCGTATCGAGCTGGCGCGCGCCATGATTTGATACGATGATACCGGCGGCGCCGTGTTCGATGGCCAGACGCGCATCATCCGGATGCAGCACCCCCTTGAGCAGCACCGGTACCCCCGCTTTTGAGCACAGCCAGTCGACGTCTTTCCAGGTGAGGGTTTGATCAAACTGCCACGTCACATAGGCGGCCAGACCGGAGTCGGCCTTTTCGTCCGGAAATTGTTCTCTGCCGGCCGGCATGAGGTTTTTTATAGACAGGCCCTTGGGCAGTCGAAAACGGTTCTTGATGTCGCGTTCGCGACGTCCCCATACCTGGGCATCAACGGTCAAAGCAATGGCGGTGCATCCGGAGGACACAGCGCGCTGAACCAGCGATAGGGTTGCTTCGCGGTCTTTGTAAACGTATAGCTGAAACCAGACCGGACCGGTGGCCTCAGGCAAAACTTCCTCGATTGAGCTGGTGGCCAGTGTGCTCAGCATCATAATGGTGCCGGCCTGTCCGGCTGCCCGGGCGGTTGCCGCTTCACCCTCAGGATGGGCCATGCGGTGGAAGGCCGTGGGGGCAACCAGTATGGGCATTGATACGGTTTGCCCCAGTACTGTAGTGGTTAAATCTCGTTTGCTGGTGTCAATCAGTACTTTGGGTTTGAGCTTAATGCGCTCATAGGCAGCGTGATTTTCGTGCAAGGTTATCTCGTCATTGGCACCACTGCGATAGTAATCGTAAGCGGTCTTGGGCAATATCTTTCGTGCCGCAGCCTCATAGTCGAAAACATTGACAAGGTCTCTTTTATCCATAAGGTCACTCCTCTGAAGGAAAGTATACCATCGAAGTTTTTTTCAATTCCCTGCGACTGAAAAGAAGGGTGTAGTTATTGACCGAGGCCGCTTTTGACATTTCTTGAGCGGTTTGCCGGCAAGCATCTTCATCACTGGCATGAATCATGGTGTAAAGGTTATAGGGCCATCGGTCTGTCGGATTTCGCCGGTAGCAGTGGGAGACCTCACGGAAAGATGCCATTTTGCTGCCGACTTCATCGATGCGATCTTCATCAACCTGCCAGGCGGCCATGGCGTTGGCGGTAAAGCCGGTTTTCTGGTGGCGCAAAGTAGCACCGTAACGCCGTATGAATCCCCGGTCGCAAAGACTTTGAAGGCTTTCAAGCAAGGTTTTTTCCGATATCCTCAGCTTTTTTGAAATATCCAAATAGGGCCGTTCGGTTACCGCAATATCTTGCTGAATTGAAGCGATGATTTTCTTTTCGAGTTCCGTCAGCATGGATTGACTATGCCGGCTTTGTAAGCCTGCCCGGCAAGATCAAAAGCACTGTCCGGCCACATCAGAATGGGGATTCCCTCTTCGTTGGCTTTATCGACCGTTTCCTGATCGGGTTCATGACCGCCACTCAAAATGATGGCCGCCATCTCCCGCAAAACAGCAACGGCGACAATGTTCTGGTGTGACTGAACTGTCAGCCAGATACAACCGATGGGGGCGTTGCCCATCACATCGCTTAAAAGATCTCCGCAATACCCACCCTGAATTTGGCGGTCAAGGCCATTTTGACCCGCAGCCACATTCAAACTAAATTGATCGACCAGTTCTTTGACATTCACGTCATACCTTCCCTTCTCAAAAGGTTAAAAAAAGATTATTCAGTGGTTGTTAAAAAACATTGCGTTTTTCCAATGTTTTTTTCTACAACCACTTATACCAACCTTACCGTATTTCGATACTTATTTTTGAACAGCGGTATAAAACTAGTGCCTGCCTTCCTGGGGATCTGTTCTGAACTCCCGGACGATATCAGCCACTTTTTTTTCAAGGTAGCTGATAGCGGATTCCAGCCTGTCGTTTTGAATCGTTTCGATATTTTCCGATAGATCCTCAACGATTTCTTCATCCAAACCCGTTGTCCGGTGAACCAGATAGGTATCAACCTCTTCCTCGTTCCGCAACAGTCCGCATCCTCCGGCCACCCCTAAGAACTCATCCTCCACAAAAATCGGCACTGCAAATTTCATTAGACCGGCATCGCATTCGTCTACGACTGTTTTCCCGGTTTTAACTGTCTGAGCGGCGATATTCTGATGGGCAACCGCACAGATGAATTGCTGACCCTTCTCGGTTTCCCTGAGAGCCGGACAGAGCCGGTTGGGAAATTCTTTTAAATCAATAATCCTCACGCCTTCCACATCATAAACAGCGGCATTAAGTCCTGATTGCCGGTTGATTTCTTGCTCAATCTCAACCCATTTCTCAATGGGCATAATGTCGACCAGTTTCATTTCCTCTTTCTCCGTATAACGCTCTATCTCGCGCCGCCCCCACCAGTACCTCTACCCCCCATACCTCTGCCGCCCATGCCCCGTCCACGTCCCATGCCCTGACCGGGTCCCATGCCTTTTCCTCCCATCCCGGCATGCGCCGATGCGTTGGCTTCGGTGGTGGGTGTTAGCTGGCCGTTTTTAAATTTATCCACAAGGCCTTGAACGGTGCCGGCTTGCCCGACGTACACCTGAACTCCTGCAGCAGACAGCGTTTGCATCGCATTGGGGCCGCAATGCCCGGTAATCAATGCTTTGGCTCCTTTGGCGGCAATAAACTGGGCCGACTGAATCCCGGCCCCGCCGCCCAGGGCGGCATTATCGTTGTCGAAAACTTCAAAACTCATGGTGTCCGTTTCGATAATTAGAAAATAACGGCACCTGCCAAATCGAGGATCCAGCTGGGCTGCCAAATCCTGCCCGGATGAACTGATAGCTATTTTCATTGTTTTCATCCCCTTTGTTTTTGATTTATGACGATATAGATAATAACTATTTAATATTATATATATTCCAGATACAGGAAGATTCATATTATGAGTATATGCTCATATATAATGGCAACCGGATAAATTGTCAAGCATTTTTTTAAGATCAGCCTGGTCGGTGAATTGTCGGGGAACCAGTGAGAAAGACAGCCGAGCGGTAAAAAGGATAGGCAATGAAGGAGGGATGGGATTATTGGATTAGACCCGTCCGTTGAAGCGGCCACCTCGACAGCCGCTGCCTTGGTAGGCGGATGCCCACGGATGCCCACAACTCACACCAGCCGACCGGACGGCCATGCAGTAGCTGATTGGGACGGATGAAGCCGGCTACGGACCGAACTTGGGGCCGCTGGTCGTCTCGGCGACGATGTGGGAAGTGCCCGACGACGTCTGCGGCCGAGATCTCTACGAACGGCTCGACGGCGCCGTCGTGATGGCCATGCCCGCCCAGGTCGATCAGGTTGCTCTGCTTCCACGTCTTGCCGTCGTCCTCACCCCGAATGCCGCTGACCACGAATTTCGCGAGG
>JAIVWA010000241.1:0-6930 GCA_049190255.1 Gammaproteobacteria bacterium
CGCGTCTATTACCGCTTCATCACCGCCGGAAGCGGAAGGTCTTGAGGCGTGGCCGCTACCCGGGCCTGCCTGTGGACCGGCCTGCTGGTACATGGACTGCGCCAGCGCATGTGAGGCATGGGTCAATGTTTCGGTCAGGCGCTTAATCTCATCGACATTGTCGCCTTCTGCGGCCCGTTTGAGATCGCCGGCAGCGCGCTCGATTTCGGCCCGGGTGCCGGGGTCAATTTTGTCGGCGTGTTCCGCCAGAGTTTTCTCGGTGGCGTAAATTAACCCATCCGCGGTGTTGCGGGCATCGACCAACTCTTTTTTCCGGCGATCGTCTTTCGAATGGAGCTCGCCATCTTTGACCAGGCGATCAATTTCTTCCCGGGACAGTCCGGATGAATGGGTGATCCGGATAGACTGCTGCTTTCCGGTGGCCTGGTCTTTGGCGGATACCTCAACGATCCCGTTGGCATCGATGTCAAAAGTTACCTCAATCTGGGGTGTTCCCCGGGGTGCCGGTGCAATGCCGGTCAGTTCAAACCGCCCCAGGGTTTTGTTGCCGGATGCCATTTCCCGTTCACCCTGCAGCACGTGAACCGTCACCGCCGGCTGATTGTCTGCGGCGGTGCTAAAGATCTCACTCTTTTGGGCCGGGATGGTGGTATTTTTATCAATCAGTTTGGTCATGACGCCACCCATGGTCTCGATTCCAAGGGACAGCGGCGTAACGTCGAGCAGCAGAACATCTTCAACATCCCCTTTTAAAATCGCTCCCTGGATAGCAGCACCCATGGCCACGACTTCATCAGGGTTAACCCCTTTGTTGGGTTCTTGGCCGAAAATTTCTTTTACCCGCTGCTGAACCGCCGGCATGCGGATCATTCCGCCGACCAGGATTATTTCGTTGATGTCGCTGCTGGAAAGGCCGGCATCCTTCAGGGCGGTGCGGCAGGGAGTCCCCAGCTTGTCGAGCAGATCACCTACCAGATTTTCCAACTTGGTCCGGGTAATCTTGATTGCCAGATGTTTGGGACCGTTGGCATCAGCCGTGATAAACGGCAGATTAACCTCTGTTTCCATAGAGGTGGACAATTCGATTTTGGCTTTTTCGGCGGCTTCCTTGAGACGCTGCAAGGCCATCTTGTCGCTTCTCAAATCGATGCCCTGTTCTTTTTTGAATTCGTCTGCCAGGTAGCCTATCAGGCGCAGGTCGAAATCCTCACCCCCCAGATGGGTGTCGCCGTTGGTGGCCTTGACTTCAAAGACACCGTCCCCGATTTCGAGCACCGATACATCAAAGGTACCGCCGCCGAGGTCGAATACCACAATCTTTTCATCCTTTTTCTTGTCGAGCCCATAGGCCAGAGCAGCTGCGGTGGGTTCGTTGATGATTCTCGATACGTTGAGACCGGCGATTTTGCCGGCATCTTTGGTGGCCTGCCGCTGGCTGTCACTAAAATAAGCCGGGACGGTAATCACTGCATCCGTGATTTTTTCGCCCAGGTATTCTTCGGCTGACTTTTTGATGCTGGCCAATATAAAGGATGATACTTCGGCCGGGCTATATGATTTGCCCCGCAAATTAATGCGGACATCTCCGTTTTCGGCCTTTTCTATCTTGTAGGGCAGCACCCCTATGTCATCCTGAACTTCTTTGGAATCATACCGCCGGCCAATGAGGCGTTTGATGCCGAATACCGTGTTTTCAGGATTGGTAACCGCCTGTCTTTTGGCAATCTGACCCACCAGACGCTCTGAATTTTCGGCCAGGGCTACCATGGACGGGGTCGTGCGGCCGCCCTCGGGATTGTTGATAATGTTGGCATCGCCGCCCTCCATGACTGCCACGCATGAATTGGTTGTTCCAAGGTCTATTCCGATAATTTTGCTCATTTTTTTTCCTCCGTGATGATATGAAAGACAAATTTTTCCGTCTTAATTTGGCATTGCCGGAGATGTCTTCCTATCTTTTAATTTAACTATCTAAAATTAATAATAAAATTGATTAACCTGCGCCAACCTCATTTTTCATTACTTTAAGATAATACATTTATTTAGTAATACAAGTAAAAAATGCATAAAATATTATTGACAATACATAAAAGTTGATTAACTTTAAGTTAACAAAACACGGAATGGATTAACGGAACAAACCATTTCAGCTGTAAACGACCCAATAATTACTAACTAACAGGAGGAAAAAAAATGATGAACTTAGTTAAATGGAGTCCCTGGAGAGAGATGCCGGCGTTGCACAATCGTTTCAACCGTTTGTTTGACGACCCTTTTTTCCGCGTCGGTCGTATGGATGACGATGCCGGCATGGGCCTGTGGAATCCTGCGGTGGATTTGTATGAAAAAGACGATCACTTTATGATCAAGGCCGAACTTCCCGGTGTGGATAAAAAGGATATCAAGATCGATTTACAAGATCGGCTCCTGACTTTATCCGGTGAGCGCACCTATGACAATGAGGTCAAGGAAGAAAATTACTATCGCCGGGAAAGGTCTTACGGGAAGTTTCAACGGGCATTCACTCTACCGGCGGATGTCGATTCGGATAAGATTAAAGCCGAGTTTAAAGACGGCGTGTTGCAGATAGAGGTTCCCAAGCCCGAGGAGAAGAAGGCCAAACAGGTAACTGTCCACTAAAAATTAGACATCGCTCTCTAACAAATGTTATCATTGGGGTGACATATAGTGGTTGTCAAAAAAACGTTCCGTTATTCCAACGTTTTTTTGCTACAACCACTTATACCGCAATTCCTTATTTCGGAACATAATTATGAAAAGCGGTATAAATTTATGTCACCCCTTTTTTTTGTCTTAATCTGATATATATTGTATTCAAAAAGGTCCTAATTACTCCGCCCTGAAAAATAACAATATCAGGAGCCGGTAAAATATTTTTGTCCTTTGAAATCTTATTAGGCTATGTTGACGCTGATCCGGGCGGATTAATTAATCAGTTTTCCAAGAACTATTTATCACCCTGAATATGCTATTTTTCAGGGCGGAGTAATTATGAAATTCTTATTTAAGATCATCGGCAATTTAATACGTGGTTTCTGGCACGGGCTGACTGTGTGCCGGATTATTATCGGCAATTTAATATTTCTGGCGTTGATTGTTATCCTTTTTTCAATCTTTTTTTACGACACCGAAAAAGATTTTCCGGACGAGGCTGCTCTGATTTTATCGCTGCAGGGCGATATTGTCATACAAAAAACAGAAACTATATTTTCAGGGCGATTGTTCGGAGAGTCGAACCGGGAAGAAACTTTGCTTAAAGATGTCATAGATGCCATTGATCATGCCGGAGACGATCAACGCATTCAAGCGCTGGTGCTCGATCTGGACGATATGGGCGGTGCCGGAATCAGCAAGCTCCAGCACATCGGTGAGGCACTCAAACGGTTTAAAGAAAGCGGCAAAACCATCATTGCTTCCGGCGATATTTACAATCAGCGCCAGTATTATCTGGCGGCCCATGCCGATCACATATATATGCACCCCATGGGCGGTGTATTTCTTACTGGATTTGGACTCTACCGCCAATACTTTAAGGCGGCCCTGGAAAAACTGCTGATCCAGTTTCACGTCTTTCGTGTCGGTACTTACAAGTCTGCGCTGGAACCGTTTCTGCGGGATGATATGTCGAAATATGCCAAAGAAGCCAACTTGGCCTGGATGACCGTCCTGTGGGACGCCTTCAAAGGAGACATTGCCGAGATGCGCGGGTTGGATCCTGACGGCATCGATGACTATATCAACAATGTATCCGAACTTCTGGCCAGGGTTGAGGGGGATACGGCACAAATGGCCCTGGACTACGGACTGGTCGACGAGCTTAAAACCAGTGTCGAAGTCAAGGATGAATTAATCCGGCTGGTCGGTGTGGACGAAGATAAGAAATCATTTGAGCAGATTCAGCTTGATGAATATCTGGCAGTTATAAAACCGGAGCTTATGCGCACCGACCCGGATAAGTCCAAGGTCGGTGTCATTGTTGCCCGTGGAATAATTCTAGACGGCACCCAGCCCGCCGGCAAGATCGGCGGGGACAGCCTGAGTGATTTGATCCGTAAAGCCCGCCGTGATGATAAGATCGCGGCTGTGGTGCTTCGCATTGATAGTCCCGGCGGAAGCGCGCTTGCTTCGGAGACCATCCGCAAAGAAATTGAACTCACCAGACAAGCGGGCAAGCCGGTGATAGCCTCCATGAGCTCTGTTTCTGCATCCGGGGGCTATTGGATCTCATCGGCAGCGGATGAAATTTGGGCCTCGCCCACCACCATTACCGGCTCCATAGGGATCTACGGGGCCTTTGTAACACTTGAAAAGAGTCTTGATTCTCTGGGCATTCACAGCGATGGTGTCGGTACTACACGATTGGCCGGTGCCTTTGACCCCACCCGTCCACTCAATCCAACTGTTGCGGATTCCATGCAGCAAATGATTGAAAATAATTACCGTCGCTTTATACGACTGGTGTCGGAAGGCCGGAATCTGGAAATGCAAGATGTTGAAAAAATCGCCCAGGGTCGGGTGTGGGCTGGAAAAACAGCCAGGGAACTGGGCCTGGTCGATAAATTCGGCAACCTGCAGGACGCCATCCAGTCGGCTGCTGATATGGCCGCCCTTGAGGATTACGATGTCATTTACGTCGAGCAGGCCCTGACCGCCAGGGAAAAACTGATCAGAGGGCTGAATCGATTTCTGGCTGCCGCTTTCAGCAATACTTCCGGGCGGGCCACCCACCCGCTGGTTCAGCTGTACGGGAGTTTCGACGGAAAATTAAAGCAGATATTGGAATTTAATGATCCCAGGGGAATTTATTCCTACTGCATGATGTGTGAGATTCAATAAAGCCGGTCTTATTTTTCAAATTGATCATTGAACAGATGCTCTTTGAGCAAATTAGTTGCCGTCTTTTCAGGGTTTTCCTGGTAAGTGCCATTTAGGATTTGTTCTCTAAGATCGGCGACTTTGTCTTCCCGCACGTCCGGTATTTCGTCTAACTGCGCACGGGCTTCCTGAATTCTTTTGGCGGCGTCGGAGATTACAACCGTATCCGTCTTTGCTGCCGTGTTATCCGCTTTTTCAGCGGCTGATTCGCCTTTATTTTTATCGTGAACCTGGTTCACATAGGTATCAACTTGAATACCCGCATTTTTATCTATTTCCATTGTCACTTCTCCTTCATCTCCCTTAATAAGCTTAACTCAGTTCCGAATACCTGTCAAATTTGTTTTCATTAATATTATCGGTAATTACGGCCTAAACTTTAGCTTTTTTTTAAGCCGGGTTTACGGTATCTTCATTCATATTAGGATGTCTCCTATATTGCACCTTTTTTAATTGAGCCGTTGCAATTTTATAACAGTTATGTTACTAACAATTATGCTAAAAACAAAAGTGCTAAATACGTTATGATGAAAGGTGGTGTTTCATGAACCCTTTCAAATATGGGTCGATAGTTCTGGGAAATGATTTCTGTGGCAGAAAAGACCTGTTGAAACAAATTGCCGCTCACATGGAAGCATCCCAGAACCTAGTGGTGATCGGAGAAAGACGTATCGGAAAGTCATCTCTTGTATATGAGGCGGTCAGAAAGCTAAAGGGAACCGATATCTTGTATATGGATCTTCTTGGCATAAAGTCTGTTGATGCGTTGTGCAAGAGGATGCTCAGGGCAATCGTTACCCTGGAAAAAAAAGCGAGCTGGACGGCTAAAATAATTCAGACCCTGTCGTATCTCAAACCGACAATTTCTGTAGATCCTATAACATCAATGCCGGTAGTTACCTTTGACGCCTCCGTGGAACTGAAGGCTGGTTCGATCCAGGAGGTGCTTGATTTGATTGAATCTCTGGCGCAGAAAAAACGTTTTGTGGTCGTCTTTGATGAATTCCAGGACATTCTAAAAATCAACGACGCCGACGAGGCCATTGCCCTTTTAAGGAGCAAGATTCAGTTTCACAGCAATATTCCCTATGTCTTTGTGGGGAGCATACGACACAAAATGGATGAAATATTTATTTCTCCGAACTCAGCCTTTTTTAAATCGGCGATTCCGATCACCGTTGACCCGCTGCCGGTTGAAGAATTCTCAAAGTTTTTGATAAAAAAGTTTGAAAGTGGAAAGCGTAAAGTATTGCCGGAGACCTTGAAGCATGTATTCAATATTGCCAATAATGTGACCGGAGACATTCAGCAGCTTTGTGAGGTCTTGTGGGAGGTCACTTCGGTAAATGACGCCGTTTCCCCGGGCAATTTGAAGGCCGCCCTTGAGTTGATATTCACCAGGGAGCAAAAGTCTTACGAAGCTTTTGTCAGTCTTCTGACTGACTTTCAGTTCAAGTGCCTTTCGGCTTTAGCAAGGAAAAGCGGAAAAAGTGTTTATTCTATGGACTTTGTGAAAGCAGTCGGGCTGCACAGTACGGCATCTGTGAACCGGGCGATTACACGAATGATCGACATCAACATCCTGTTTAAAAGCGGAAAGGAAATTAGATTTGTTAATCCTTTCTTCAAAGCATGGCTGCTTCCCCGAGGGAGGTAGTCTTTTCCTGATTCTTCTCCTGGTGCTGCTGTGCGCTGGATTTTCCTTCGCGCAGCAGGCGAAAAAGGTGGGCGGGCTTGTCATTCAGGCGCAGGCGGCTGTATCATAATCCGTTATCCCGGCCAAGTTCCGCGACCTGTCATGAGCCTTGTCGAATGAAGCGGAACGCGAGCCGGGATCCAGAGCCCCTGAACCCAAAACGCTTTATGACTTTAAATCCGAAATCCGCAATCCGCAATCCGCAATCGAAAAGCCCTGCACCCCGATCTCTGAACAGCCGGAAGTTGAAACCGGCCGGCAGCAAGAGGAAGCCTACCTTGACCGGTGATCTTTTTTTCCTTCCGCCTTTCCGCCCGTGCGTAGGCGTATGCCCCTAT
>JAIVWA010000242.1:0-6928 GCA_049190255.1 Gammaproteobacteria bacterium
AGGTGCAGGCCAACAGTAAGCATACCGCCAGAATACAGCCCGCTCCCACAAGCCAGATCTTTTTCATATTTTTCCTCATCAGCTCTTTTTGCTTAAAATATTAGTTGAACGGCTTTATTATCTAAACCTTTTTCAGCTCCAACATACCGGCGATCTCTGCGGCCACCCGCTTCACAAAATGATCAAGCGCTTCACCCGCCAGCGGCCTGCCGGGCGCCGGAACTTTATCAAGATCTTCAGGGTGAACATAAACCGGGGTGTTGATCAGGTCCCGTTTGGGAGTGATATTGTAGTCCGGGGGAAATTGCTGTCCGAAATACATTTCCTGAAATCCGGCGAATTTAATCGCATGGGCGGTGGAATCAAGCACTGCAACATCCCGGCTGTCAACGACCCCCCGCTTTTGGGCCGCCATCAACCCGGCCAGAGACTCGCCGCCCTGGGGACAGGCAATATGGCCGTTGCGGTTGGCCAAAAGTTCACAATCCATGATGTTTTGCTCGCTGACTTCGACAAAAAACGTCTTGGGGCCGCCGGCCAGTTTATTATACCGCTTCACCAGATGTATCACCCGGGGCATGGAAACCGGATTGCCGATCATGGCGGCCTGGGCCACACTGGATTTGACCGTCACCGGTACGAATTGGCGGTTGTCTTCATCCGGTTCCAGATAATACCGGTATACCGGGTTGGCATGCTCGGATTGAACCCCGACAATCTTGGGCAGGACATCGATAATACCGGCTTCGTAAAACTTTAAAAATCCGCTCATCACCGCCGTAATATTGCCGGCATTGCCGATGGGAAGCACCACCACGGCATTAGACAGATCATATTCCAAATCCTGGGCAATTTCGTAGGAATAGGATTCCTGACCCAGAATCCGCCAGGCATTCTTAGAATTGAGCAGGGCCACGTTGTAATTATCGGACAGGGCTTCAACGATTTTCATGCAATCATCAAAAACGCCGGGGATCTCAAACACCGTGGCCCCGCTGCCCAGAGGTTGTGACAGCTGCTGGGGCGTTACTTTTTTGTGAGGCAGCAAAACGGCGGATTTCACCCCGGGCAGATAGGAAGCATAGAGCGCGGCGGCGGCGGATGTGTCGCCCGTAGAGGCACAGATGGCCAGCACTTCCGATAGATACCCCTTTTGAAGCATAAAGTTGATATAACTCAACGCGCTGGCCATGCCCCGGTCCTTGAAAGAGGCGCTGGGATTCTGCCCGTCATTTTTGAAATAAAACCGAACACCGATTTTATCCTGCAAAGATGGGTTGGCTTCAATGATCGGTGTGTGGCCTTCCCCAAGGTAGATAACAGCTTCCAGCGGGATCACCGGACCGATAAATTCGTGATAACGGTAGATGCCTTTCAATGCGTCAAGGTTCAGCATCCGGCGGTAGTCAAATATTCGCTGCCAGAGCTCACCCGAAATTTCCTTTAACCGGGCGCTGTTTAGGTCATAAATAAGCAACACCTGACCGCACTGCGGACAGACGTAGGCAAGCTTTTCAATACCGAATTCCGCCTGGCAGCCGAGGCAACGATAAATCAACCGTCCTTGGTGAGACGGCTGCAGATAAGGGCGAATCTCTTTGGGAAAATCTTGTGGTTTCATGGTGTAATCTTTTTTATTCCGGCCATGTAAGGTTGTAACAATTCAGGTATGACCACTGACCCATCGGCCTGTTGAAAATTTTCAAGGATGGCGGCGAAGGTGCGCCCCACGGCAAGCCCGGAACCGTTAAGGGTGTGAACAAGCGCCGTTCCTTTTTTGCCTTTTTGTTTAAAGCGGATATTGGCGCGCCGGGCTTGAAAATCTTCAAAATTGCTGCAGGACGAAATTTCACGATAAACCCCCTGGGCCGGCATCCAAATCTCGATGTCATAAGTTTTGGCCGCAGAAAACCCCAGGTCGCCGGTACACAATTCTATCACCCGGTAGGGAAGGGCAAGTTTTTGTAAAATGGTTTCGGCATTATTCAACAAACTTTCCAGTTCATCGTAAGAGGATTCCGGATGGCAGAATTTAACCAGTTCCACTTTGTTGAACTGATGTTGGCGAATTAAGCCCCGGGTATCCTTGCCATGGGAACCGGCCTCCGAGCGAAAGCAGGGGGTATAGGCCACATAGGAAATCGGCAGGCGGTCTTCAGCCAGAATCTCCCCCTGATGAATATTGGTTACCGGAACTTCGGCCGTCGGTATCATAAAATACTCCCAGCCGGAAAGCTTGAAAAGATCTTCTTCGAATTTTGGCAGCTGACCGGTATGGGTCATGGATTCCCGGTTGACCATAAACGGCGGCAGCACCTCCAGATAGCCGTGCTCACCGGTATGGGTATCCAGCATGAAATTAATCAAGGCCCTTTCCAGCCGCGCCCCGGCACCAAAATAAAGCGCAAAGCGCGTTCCGGCAATTTTGGCCGCACGCTCCAGATCCAGTATTTTAAGACGGCTGCCGATATCCCAGTGGGGCTGGGGCTCAAACTCAAATTTCGGAACTTCTCCCACCGTTCTGACCACAGGATTATCGGTCTCATCCTTTCCGACGGGAACCGATGCATGCGGAATGTTGGGCAGCGCCAACAAAAAAGCATCCATCATTTCCTGGTTGGCGGACAATTTTTTGTCCAGCTCCTTGATCTTCGATGAAACCGCGCGCATTTCAACAACAATGGCCTCGGCATCTTCACCGGCCTTCTTCATTTCAGCTATGCGGTCGGAGACCACGTTACGCTCATGCCGCAGTAATTCTATTTCCTGCAAAATGGCCCGGCGGTCTCCATCCCATTTTTGAAAGGCGTCAAGATCGGCCTGATGACCGCGAGCTTTAAACGCTTCTTGCACCGCCGATAAATTTTGCCTTAAATACTTGATTTCGAGCATAAAATCCCTTATATTATAAAGTTTAGATCATCTTTGGTTATAACAAGTTCTAAAATGCCGCAATTAGCATGGACGTATCATTTAGTCAAGGGAGACAGCCTATGGAGGAGATTCGTGCCGCAAAAATTCAGATTCGAGAAGATATTGCCAAAACAATTTCCGCGCTTTCTGAAAGCGAGATAGCTGAAAAAACCAGTGCAATCGAACGCAGGCTTTTTGGGTTTGCAAATTTTCTGGAATCAAAAATAGCCCTGCTGTATGTCAATGGCAATTTAGAGGTCCCAACGGACAGCATCATCCAGCAGGCTAACAGCTACAGCAAAATTGTGGTTCTCCCGGCCTTCGACCCTGAAGGCTTTAAGATGAAACTGATGAAAGTCGACGCCGTCAAACTAAAATTAATCCCAGGCCCCCGTGGTGTTCTTGAACCGGATGCCAGCCGGTGCAAAATAGTACCCATGGATCGAATCGACATCGCGATCATACCGGGGCTGGCATTTGATGAAAAAGGCGGACGAATCGGCTCGGGGACAGGATATTACGACCGGCTGATTCCCAGGCTTGCAATCACAACCCGCAAGGTCGCCTTGACAATTGAAGAGCAGATCGTACCTCAGATACCGATGGAATCCCATGATAAACATGTGGACATCATCATCACCGACAAGCGTATCATCTATAAAATATAATAGGTTTCGGATATCAGGAGTTTAAGATCTTTTCCAGCTTCTGCAGATTTTCTTCTTCACCGACCGCAATAACCGTATCTCCCGGCATAAAGGCGGCTTCAAAAGAGGGATTGAACAACATACTTCCGTCCGGCTTTTTAATGGCAATAATAATCAGATTAAAATCCTGTCTGATACCCGAGTCCTTCAGTGGAACATTGGTCAGCTTAGAGGATTCACTGACGGGGATCTCTTCCATCTGGATATCTTTGCGCGTATGCGCCATAGCGAGATCTATGAAGTTGGTCACCGTCGGGCGGATGATCCGATGCGCCATACTGGCGGCCCCCATTTCATAGGGCGATTCGACCGAATTGGCCCCGGCCGCCTGCAGTTTGTTCTTGGCGCCGTGCTGACTGGCACGGGCAATAATATTAAGCTCCGGGGCCAGCTGCCTGGCCGATAGGACCAGAAAAACATTGTCCGTATCTGTGGCCAGAACGGCAACCAGCCCCTTGGCCCGTTCGATACCGGCCTTGATCAGATTGGCTTCATCGGCCGCATCCCCGGACACATACAATACCCCGTCCGCATCCATCACCGGGACCAGGTCCGGATTTTTCTCTACCACGACCAAATCATAGCCCGTCTTTTGAAGATTGCGACACAGGACCCGTCCGATACGCCCATAGCCGCAGACAATATAGTGATTTTTTAACCGATCGATTTTTTTGTCCAACCTTCGCCTCCCCATTATAATTCTGACTCGTCCTTCAACCATGAATTGAACCACGGCAGCCATTACATAGAAGGTGAATCCCACGCCCACCAACACCAGGCAAATAGTAAATATGCGGCCGATGTCGCCGACCTGATTCACTTCGCGGTAGCCCACCGTGGAAATAGTGATGACGGTCATATACAAGGCATCTAAAAATCTCCAGTCTTCAATGATCATATAGCCGGCTGTGCCGGTAAAAAGAATGAATAGCGATAGGGCAATCGAAATAGCGAGATGTCGGGTCTTGTTCATATCACCGCCTGGTAGGGAGCAACCTGTGCCGTTATTCGTATCTTAATATTCAATTTCATTAAAAAAATCAAGGGCTTTTTAGAGATGGCGGTGGGCTCTGGCGGTTAGTTCAACGCCCTTTTATAAATACCGTCCCAGGGTTTTCAGAAGAGAAATTTGACCTTTAAGAGCACACAGATCTTGACCAAACCCATCTGGCTTGATAGAAAAACAACTTTGATAATGCGCAAGCGATTAACGGATAATGCAGCCATGAAAAACGCATCAAAAAAATATGAGGGCAAGCGAGAGGAAATGGTGCGCAGCCAGATTGAAGCACGGGGAATTCGGGAGCCCGGAGTTCTGTCCGCTTTTCGCCAGGTTCCAAGACATCTTTTTGTCAGCGAGGCCTTGAGGGACCAGGCCTATGGCGATTATCCCCTGCCGATCGGCGAGCAGCAGACCATTTCTCAACCGTATATTGTGGCAGAAATGACCCAGGCGCTGGAACTCGGTAAAGATGACCGGGTTCTTGAGATTGGCACCGGCTCGGGTTATCAGGCTGCCATCCTTGCCCAAATAGTATATCGCGTTTATACGGTGGAGCGCAGACGCTCACTTTATATGCAGGCACGCACTCTTTTCGACAAGCTTCATTATCACAACATCGTAACCAAATATGCCGACGGCACCAAAGGCTGGCAGGCGGAAAGTCCTTTTGATGCGATTGCAGTAACCGCAGGCGCCCCGGAAATACCTGAAGTGCTGATCAACCAGCTGGTTGAAGGAGGACGACTGGTAGTACCCGTCGGCAACCAGCATACCCAGGAACTTATCAAGATCTATCGGGAAAAAGGAAACATTCAGCAAACCAACCTTGGTGGATGCAGATTCGTCAAACTCGTGGGAGAACACGGCTGGAAGGAGGGCTGAACGAGGCATTAGCTGCTTCTTTTGAAAATGGTGCTTCAGAGTCTTCTGGACTTAACCCGGGATAATAATGAATGGCGAATGTTGAATGCGGAATGTCGAATGATGGAATCGCTTCGCTCTTTCTTTTTTTAAAAATGATAAAATACCCTAATTCTACATTCATGATTCGACAATCGTCATTTTCTACCTGACAAGGAATTTGTGGAAAATTAATGAAAAAATTTAACGGTACGTGGAAAGATGCATTTCTTGCAAGTCCGGGTCCGGCATCTGTCCGAAAAGCATCAATGCTCTGGCTGAAAGGTGTCTGCATGGGTTCGGCCGACGTGATCCCCGGGGTTTCCGGCGGAACCATTGCCCTGATTACCGGGATATATACAGACCTGATCGGCGCTCTGAGATCTTTTGATTGGACGGTTGTGAAAAAAATTCTGGCCCTGGATTTCAAGGGTGCCATGGCCCAGGTGCATGTCCGCTTTCTGGCGGTTCTTTTTTTAGGAATCGTAACCGCAATTTTAAGCCTGGTGCGGCTGATGAACTTTCTTCTCCATTATCATCCGGTGCCCACCTGGAGTCTTTTCTTCGGCCTTATTGTGGGATCAATCCTGATCGTCGGCAAACAGGTGACCGACTGGTTTGGCAAGGCCGCTATTTGCTTTGTGGCCGGAATTATTTCGGGCTCCATAATTGTCAACCTGATACCGATCAATACGCCTGAAACGTTGTGGTTTATTTTTCTCTGCGGGATTGTAGCTATTTGCGCCATGATCCTGCCCGGAATAAGCGGTGCCTTCATTTTGTTGATTTTAGGAAAGTATGAGTTTATTACCGGCACGCTAAAAAATCCTTTTTTGGTCTCAAATATGATTGTCATTATTGTATTTTGCTTCGGATGTCTGCTCGGTTTGGCGGGATTCTCACGGGTGTTGAACTATCTGCTTTCAAAGTTCCAAAACCTGACCCTGGCGTTTCTGGCCGGTCTGATCACCGGTTCGCTGCAAAAAATCTGGCCCTGGAAGGAAGTTATCGCAACGCAGATAATCCGGGGCAAAGAGCATGTGATCTGGGGTCACCCCATCCTGCCGACTGCAATTGATCAGGAGTTTTTTCTGGCAGTCATTATGGCGATGCTGGGATTTCTGGCGGTATTGGTTATTGAACGGATGTCAAGGAACGAGGTAGGCGGTAGCGGGGGTTAAATTATGAAGTTTTGTAAGTTTAGGTAGACTGCAGGTTTCCAAGCCATATTACAGAAAACAGAGAACAGAAGACAGATTGACAATGCAGAATACCGTCCTCCGTGTTCTGTCTTCTGTACTCTGTCTTCCGTCCTCTGTCATCTGTCTTCTGTCCTCTGTCCTCTGTCTTCCGTCTTCTGTCCTCTGTCTTCTGTCCTCTGTCTTCTGTCTTCCGTCCTCTGTCA
>JAIVWA010000243.1:0-6926 GCA_049190255.1 Gammaproteobacteria bacterium
CGTGCCTATCGTGAGTTCTATGGGGGGTCATTATTTTAAAATTAAAATAAATCACCGCAGGTTGTTGTTTATTTTTCTCCTATTGTGGATCGGCCTGGGCTTAGGATGTTCAGCTTTTTGGGGGAGAAAAGCGCCCGAAGAAGGAGATTTACCCCTTCAACAATGGGGCAACTATGATTATTCTCAATTTTTACAACAAAATATGAAAATGATTAATGAAAAATATGCTACGGATTACGAACTCAAAGAATTCGTCGTTGATACGGATACGGGAAGCACCCTTATCCAAAATCTAATAGCACCGGAAGTTGTGGCGTCGATAGTAGAACAAATAAGAGTAAAGGATTTGGAAGACAAAGATCAAATTCTAAATATTTATGACTATTTAATCAAAGAGTATGACTATGTTTTGGATGCAAATCGCTGGCCGACAGTTGAAGAAACTGTCAAAACTAAGAAAGGCGACTGTAAGGGGCTTTCTATGCTGTTGATGTCATTGTGGCTGTCTGCAGGTTTTGATGCCTATGTGGCGATTTCAAACGGACATATGTGGGCCAATGTACACTACGATAATCGATGGCACCTGTTTGAAGTCGATAAGGATATAGAAAGAAAAAAAATATACAACTTGCCCGGTTTCTATCAATATCCCCTATACAAAATATTCAAGGATCAAACCTATAAGCGAAAAAGGAAACAGGTGCGGGAGCCTGTTCCGCGCAGTCCACAGCTCTCGTCTCGTAAGCTGCAATTACGCCTTCGTACTTTAATTGCTTCCTTCTGTTCATGAGAATTCGCAAATTTAAATGCTTTTCTCCAAGGTTCAATCTCTTTTTTCTACATTTTTGATCGATTTTTTTTAGTTTTTTCGGAAAAGTATTGAATTTAATTTGGCCTTTTGATAGGAGAATGTCATAGATCTTTTTTTTTAATAAACATACACATACTGTTATCGAATTGGGTGAAATCGCGATAGTGAGAAAGGACTGATTACACAGTTTTCAGCCCTTTTGGTTAACCATTTAATCAAAGAAAGGAGAACGAGATGAAAAAAGCATTGATTTTAGGAATAGCCCTTATCTTCGGATTTTCGCTGCTGATGAGCTGTGGACCGGCAGAGGAAAAAAAAGCTGAAGCACCCGCGAAAGCAGCGGCTGAAGCACCCGCGGGAGCGAAAACAGCGTTTGTCACCATCGGTACCGGCGGGATCACCGGGGTTTATTATCCCACCGGCGGTGCCATTGCCAAGATGGTCAACGCAAAACGCAAAGAATATGGCATCCGCGCAACCGTTGAATCCACCGGCGGGTCCGTGTTCAACATCAACTCCATCATGTCCGGCGATCTGGACTTCGGTGTGGCCCAGTCCGATCGTCAGTACCAGGCGGTCCAGGGTATTGCCGACTGGAAAGACAAAGGTCCCCAGAAGGATTTGCGGGCGGTATTTTCCATCCACCCGGAGACCGTCGATTTGATTGCCGCAGTTGATGCCAACATCAACAGCCTGGCGGATCTCAAGGGCAAACGCGTTAACGTCGGCAACATCGGTTCCGGTTACCGCAAAAATGCACTCGATGCCCTGGAGGCCAACGGTCTGGACTACAAAAAGGACTTTCATGCCGAAAGCCTGAAAGCCGCCGAAGCTCCCGGATTGATCCAGGACGGCCGGCTCGATGCCGCCTTCTACACCGTGGGGCACCCCAGCGGTTACTACAAGGAAGCCACTGCCGGAAAACGCAAGGTCAAGTTCGTTCCCATCGAAAACATAGACGGCCTGCTGGCAAAATACCCCTATTATGCCAAGGCCATCACCCGGGTGACGGAACTCTATCCCGGGGCAGTCAACGACAAGGATGTCCCCACCTTTGGCGTAAAGGCCACATTCGTTACATCCATCAAGGTACCCGATGAGGTGGTTTACGCCATCACCAAAGAAGTCTTTGATAACTTCGACTACTTTAAAAAACTGCACCCGGCCTATGCCGGTCTGACCAAGCAGAACATGCTGGAAGGCATGTCCGCGCCCATTCATCCGGGTGCCATGAAATACTATAAAGAAGTCGGACTGAAATAGTTTACCCGTTCGGTCGGAAAGGCGGCGGCCGGTTGCCGCCGCCTTTCTGTGGCCGTTATTGAGATAGAAGTCTGCGAAACGGAAGCTTCCGTCCCCTTTGATGAAAACCCTATGGACCTTTACCGCTGGGTTTTGTTTGTCAGTATCCAAACCGGGAAACAGGTGGCCAAATGACAAAAATCGATACCAGACATGAAGCAGATGAGGGGCTCGAAATTGCCCGCAAGATGGCCGAAGAGGAGGAGGGAATTGCCAGAAGGCCACGGGGACTCACGAAATGGGTGATTCCCACCATCGGTGTCATCTGGAGCTTCTTCCAACTCTCCATTGCCAGCTGGTGGATTTTAGATACGGTGTTTATCCGGGCCATTCACCTGGGCTTTGCCCTGCTGATCGTCTATTTAAACTACCCTTTATTCAAGGAAACCCGTCTGGGTCTCAAATTTCTCAGTGTCAAGGATCGAATTCCCTGGTATGACTTTGTGATTGCCGTGGTTGCCTGCCTTGCCGCGGTTTACATTGCCATCGACTATGTCGGCATCAACGAACGCTACGGTGCTCCCATCACCCGGGACATCGTCGTCGGGCTCATTTTGCTGTTTGTGCTGCTGGAAGCCGCCCGGCGGGTCATCGGTCCGGCCCTGTCGATCATTGCATTATTGTTTTGTGGTTACGCCTTTTTCGGTCCTTACATGCCTGATCTTCTTGCCTTCAAGGGCGTCTCACTGAACCGCTTTATGGGCCAGATTACCATGTCCACCGAAGGCATCTACGGCGTTCCCCTGGATGTGTCGGCCACCATCGTTTTTTTATTTGTACTCTTCGGTGCCATGCTGGATAAAGCGGGCGCCGGCCGCTATTTTATTCAACTGGCCCTGAGCATTCTGGGCGGGTTTAAGGGAGGGCCGGCCAAGGCGGCGGTGATGGGCAGCGGACTCACCGGTCTGGTAAACGGCTCGAGCATTGCCAACATCGTCACCACCGGGACCTTCACCATCCCCCTGATGAAAAAGGTCGGCTATCCCGCCACTAAAGCGGCCGCCGTTGAGGTGGCCGCCAGTACGGACGGTCAACTGGCACCGCCCATCATGGGCGCCGCCGCTTTCATTATCGCCGAGTATGTCAACGTTCCCTACATCGAGGTGGTCAAGGCCGCCGCCGTTCCGGCCTTTGCCTCCTATGCGGCCCTTTTTTACATCACCCATATCGAGGCTTCCAAACTGGGTCTACGGGGTCTGTCCCGCAGTGAACTGCCCCGTTTTTTTAAAACCCTGCTCGGTGGCTTGCATTACCTGTTCCCCATTACGATGCTGCTCTATGAGTTGGTCATTGCCCGCCACTCGGCGGAACTGGCGGCGTTTAATGCCATCTGGGTGACGGCCATCCTCATGCTGTTCCAGAATCCGGTGAAGGCCTATTTGAACAAACAGCCCATCGGTCCGGCCTTTAAGCAAAGTGTGATTGATATCTTTTCCGCCCTGGCCAGCGGGGCACGCAACATGTGTGCGGTCGCCCTGGCCACGGCGGCGGCCGGCATCATTGTGGGAGTCGTTGCCATGGGACTCGGCGGACTGATTACCGAAGTCATTGATGTGCTGGCCGGGGGCAACATCTTCCTGCTGCTGACCATCACCGCGGTTGCCAGCCTGATCATCGGCATGGGTCTGCCCACCACGGCCACTTACATTGTCATGGCCTCTCTGACGGCCCCGGTTATCGTTACCGTCGGAGGGGATATGGGTTTCGTCGTGCCGTTGATGTCCGCCCACCTGTTTTGCTTTTATTTCGGCATCCTGGCCGATGACACGCCGCCGGTCGGCCTGGCGGCCTATGCGGCGGCGGCGATTGCCAAGTCACCGCCGATTGCCACCGGGTTGCAGGGGTTCATGTATGATATCCGAACGGCGATTCTGCCGTTCATGTTTATTTTTAACTCTGATCTGATTTTACACAATATCACCAACTGGCCCCAGGGGTTGCTGATATTTGCCATGGCCTGCATGGGCAATTTTGCCTTTGCTTCGGCCACCCAGGGCTGGTTTGTAGCGCGGAACAAATTTTATGAAATACCGTTGTTTCTGTTTGTCACGCTGAGCTTGATGCGACCGGATCTTATCGCCCAATGGGTGGGCCTGCCCCATGGGCAGCGCTACTGGACCTATCTGATCGGCCTGGCCCTGTTCGGCGTGCTCTATTTAATGCAGCGTCCACGTACCCCAAAACCGGCAGCAGCACCGGCAGGAGCACCGGCGGCCGCTTAAGAAATTGCTGAAGACGTTTGTGCCGTTCTCCTGTTTTTTCCATGTTGGTGGGGAGAATCGGTACCGGCAAAGAGGGAAATTTGACTATGGATGCCATCAATAAAATTTTGGTCGCTGTCGGCTTCACAAAATATACAGAAGGACTTTTGAACTATGCCGTCGGCATCGCCCAAAGCCTGGGAGCCGAGCTGATCGTTGCCAACATCATTAATGTGAGAGATGTGGAAGCTATTGCAACGATTGCAACCATGGGCTATGAAGTCGACAGTGAACATTACGTTTCGGGGATAGAAGAAGATCGCCGGCAAACCCTGAACCGGATGCTTGAAAAAATTTCTTTCCCGGCGGATAAACTCCATACCGTTTTTAAGGTCGGCCACCCTGTTGAAGAGCTGCTGAAAATTGCAGTCAACGAAAATGCCGATTTGATGGTGATGGGAATCAAAGGCCGTTCGAATCTGGAACATATTCTGATGGGGTCGGTGGCGGAAAAGGTTTTTCGGCGATCTCCCATACCCATTTTGTCTTACCGGGACGAAAAAGATGCCGCGCGATTAAAAAAGCGTATGGGCATTTCGTAACCGTTCATGTGTTCAGGGAATAGATTCGGATGTCAGGGCCCGGGGAAGAAAATCATGCCTAATTTTGGGGACATTATTTTCTTCCGCGGCCCTGACGATCGCAACAATCCGGTTGGTTTAAACGAATTCGGTTCATCGCAGGCAGACCAATACCTGTGGCAGCTAGCCTGGAAGGAGGGCAAGATGACCGGACATCTTTTACGAAGCTTCGCCATCATAGCGTTTGTAATATTTTTTAATTTTTTACCGGCATCGGCAGGGGAGCGTTTCACGGATAATGGTGATGGAACGGTTACCGATCATGAGCTCGGACTCATGTGGTCTAAAACGGACAATAACGGGAATATCAATTGGATTCAGGCTGAAAAATGGATCAAATACACATTTCCGCTGACCCTTGAAAAGAATTATGACAACTGGCGGCTTCCTACGCTGAAAGAACTGAAAAGCCTTGTGGTGAGGGATAAAAATTATAGGGGTTACGAGACCGATTGCGGCCAGTGGGTTAAAATCAGGCCGCAAATACAGTTAAGCTGCGGCTGGATTTGGACATCAGAGACGGATTGCATAGCGCCTGCGGCGCGCATATTTAATTTTAACAATGTCTATCACTATACGGTCCGCAAAGCTCAGAAACGGGGTTACCGAGCCGTGCCGGTACGAGATTTAGAATAGCGGAATTCTGATTCCAGAACACTGTCAAATTTAGAATCAGGATTACGAGAACTACCTAATGGTAGAAGGTGTAAGGTATAGGGTATAAGGTAGAGGCTCTTGATTGCTGATTTGGGATTCATCCGATTTGGGATTTGGGATTTCAGATTTCGGATTTTTGATTAAGGATTGGATCATTTTCTAATCTATGAGCTATCAGACGGCACCGAAAGCGCCTTTCTTTTAACCTAATCAACTCACTTAACTTAATAAACCAATCAACTTTTTCCCTTTGGGAATCATTTCTGCGTTACCCTCAACACTTCCTCGATCGTGGTAATACCGTTTAACACCTTCTGAATGCCGTCCTGGCGCAGACTCATCATTTTTCCCCGGCGGGCTTCCATTTTTATGCGGTTGGAATCAAAGGTTTCGAGAATCAGATTTTTTAAACGCGGCGTCAGGACCATGATTTCAAAAATTCCCAAACGGCCGCTGTAACCTGTGCCGAAACATTTTTCACACCCGGCGGCTTTATAGATATGGCGCTCATTGAAGTGATCCGGTGAGACACCGATACTTTGCAGGTAAATATTACTGGGTTTGTAAGCCTTTTTACAGTCATTGCAGAGGACGCGCACCAGTCGCTGCGCCGCCACGGCCAATACCGCGGAAGAGATTAAAAAGGGCTCAACCCCCATATCCACCAGACGGGTAATGGCACCGGCCGCATCATTAGTGTGCAGGGTGGAAAAGACCAGATGGCCGGTCAGGGCGGACTGGACAGCTATTTCCGAGGTTTCCTGGTCTCGAATTTCACCCACCAGAATCACGTCCGGGTCCTGCCGAACAATGGAACGCAGACCCCGGGCAAAGGTCAGGTCAATTTTTGGATTTACCTGGATCTGGCTGATGCCTTGTATCTGATATTCAATGGGGTCTTCGATGGTGATGACGTGATCATGGCGATTGCGGTTGATGTAGTCGATCATGGCTGCAAGCGTCGTGGACTTGCCGCTGCCAGTCGGCCCCGTCACCAACACCAGTCCCTTGTTGAGCATGCAGAACTGCTCCAGCGTATTGGGCAGCTTCAAATCCTCGAAGGTGAGGATCTCGCCGGGGATGTGCCGCAAGACCGCTCCGACACCCAGGTTGTTCCGAAATACGTTGACGCGAAATCGGCCCAGGCCAGGAACGGCATAGGCAAAGTCGGTATCGAAATCTTGCTGCAGCTCTTCCTTGGCCCGGGACGGCATGATCTCACCAACCAGTTCGGTCATCTCGTCGACCGAGAGAGGTTGGGTATCGCTCTCCTTGGCTGGGACCATGGATCCATCGATGCGGAGCATTGGGCGG
>JAIVWA010000244.1:0-6209 GCA_049190255.1 Gammaproteobacteria bacterium
CAATGATACCTTGGTTTGCCATTTTGTCACCAGGAAATTAAAAAAAACCGGGGTCAGATTAATTCGGTTCCGATTTTAGTTTAGAGTCTTAGTTGTGAATTTTTTATTTTTAGTGCAAAGAAATTTTTTGGCATCGCTGTATATTGTTATCTACCAATGCTTTGCACAAAACTGAACAGCCGCTTAACTTTTTTTAACCTGCTTGATTCGGGTTTATCGGGACTACGATTTTGTTTGGGTCATTTGAATTTTGGTGATTCGAATTTGTTTCGGATTTCGACCAATTTTATAAGATCAGGCGAGTTTCGGATTTCCGGTTTATCCAGGTTAGGGTTTTCTGCATATTACAATGAGTAATATAACTCTAAAATTAAATTACATCAAGATATTAAGAGGGACATTTCCTTTTTTCTGATTCATGCCGTATCACCTAATAGCTTTCCTGATATAGTCTATCCAGTAGGGCATAAACCCATCCACAAATTGATAGCCACCCTGAAGCGTTTTAAAAAGAATCCCTTTTTTCACAAGGGAATCAAGAGAGGCCTTTATTGATGATGAGGGACCGATACCGTGCTTTAGTTGAAAATCCTTTGAAAACGGTTTTGCCGTCTGATCCTTGCTTAAAGCGATCAGCAGGATCTTCTGGGGTTGAGAGGCCGAACACCAAAGCATCTCATAATGCGGTGAATCCTGCTGGGCAATAATCACCGGCAGCTTTTCAATCAGGGCCGGTTTAATCGCCTTTGTTTCCATGGCATAGTCCCACATGACATTGCACAGGCGTTGAATATTGTAAGGGACATCATTTCCTATTTCGAAAATCCGCTTCAAATTATCGTCATTTATGGTGTACCCGCCCTTTTTTAGCCAGCTCAGGACAAATTTGGCATAAGCCCTTCGTTCAATCGGCCCCAGTTCCATGATCCGGCCCAACTTATAAAACGCACGCTTGGGGTCACGAATCATTGCCAGCATGACCGATTGCTCGGAACCGGAGAAAATATAGCTGATATGGGTTTGTTTTTGTATTTCCGAACGAATGGCTTTTTCAATCGTCTGGCCGTTGTATTTTTCGAGGTCGGAAAACTCATCAATGATCACTACCAGTTTTTTTTTCTTTTTAACTGCCAGCTTTTCAGCGTGGCGCATTCCCTCCAGAAGAGCCGAAAGCGCATCCTTTTCTTCAACCGCCAGTTCCAAGCCGGCGCTGATTTTTCCGTCCGGATCCACGGACACTTTTGGTCGAAGCTTTTGAAACCCGGAGAACATTTTAAGAAGTTTGTCTTTATTCGATTCCAGGGCCTCGGTTGTGAGGCCTGTCAGAGCACCGGCGAAGCTTCTGATATCGGGAAATGCATTCAGGTCGATATAGGCACAAGCCATCGCGTCACGCTTGAGCGTTTCGATTAGATTCAGCAGCAGGCACGTTTTGCCGAACCGGCGGGGAGACACTAAAAACACCCGGTTCAGGTTTACCATCTCGCGTTTGAGCTCTTTCATCTCGCTTCTGCGGTCGGCAAAATAAGGCCCGCGAACAACACCACCATATTTAAAAGGGTTTTCCACGTCCGCTCTTCCATCAATTCGTTTTTTACGGTTCGTTAATTACGTATCGTTGAAACCGTATTATAAAAACATGTTGATGTCAAGATAGTTTAAGTCGCAAAATTCCAGGCCAGATTCGGAATTGGAATGTTGGAATGTGAAATGGGGTCGGGCCACCGTAAATGATTAATAAATCAGGAAAGGAGCTAAAAATGGAATTCTATCAATTTATATGTCAGAGCCTGTCGGCTCTGACCTGGCCCGGAGGGCCAGGGTTTCCATGTTGGACTAAACTTGTTGACTTGCATTCTTGGACATATATAATCAAAAATTTCAGCTTAAATAATAAATAGAAAAGGAGGTATATAAATCCATTTATCCCTTTTGGTAAGTAGGCTTACAAATATTATGACTTAGGAGGTAATTATGAATCGTTTCAAAGATGTATCGACCTGGTTATTGGTAATTTTAGTGGCATCAGGCCTGGCTCTGGCTAGTTGCGCTGGTACAAAGCCCAAACCAGGGGAGGTTTTTCCTTGCGTAAAAGAGAGTAAGCTAGAAAAAACTATAGCTCCCGAAGCGCAGCTTGAAGAATTCTCATGCGTTTTTAAAGAGAAATGGGGAAGCGAGACGCTGCATTTTAACGTAGCTATAAAAAATGTGAGCAATACGGATCAACGTTTTAAAGTGAACATCTTTTTGGATAACGGCAAAGCTGTGGGGGGCTTACTTCCCAGAAAGACCAAAAAAGGCCTGGTAAAACCCGGTCAGACTGTAAAATTTGTCTATCCGGTCAAAGACATGTACGAAAAACCGAAAGCTATAACGCTGATGATAAAAACAATGGGAAAGTAGAATTCGTCAAGTTATAAAATTACTTCGCAATTTTATGTAGCGTCCGCCCCAGGCGGACTTGAAAAAAGGAATTTACTATACCATCAAATTAAAAGGGAGGTTATTAATATGAAACGAGCAAGTATTATGCTGTCTTTGTGTGTACTCCTCGCCCTGGCAGGGCCGGTAGCTGCTAAAACAACATTTATCAGCATCGGTACAGGCGGAACCGGCGGCGTTTATTATCCATACGGCGGCGGTGTCGCTGAAATCTGGTCAAAGAATGTAAAAGGAGTAAAGGCGGTTGCCGAAGTAACCGGTGCCAGTGTTGAGAATGTAAAACTGGCCCATAAAGGAGAAACCGTGATTGGTGAGGTTATGGCTGACACCGCCATAGCCGGATATGAAGGGCTGTCAAAATTTAAAGGCAAAAAACACAACATTCTTTCAATGGCCATTATGTATCCAAACGTGCTGCAGGTGGTTACTCTGAAAAAGAGCGGCATCACCAACATCGAGCAGGTTAAAGGGAGGAAAATCAGCACCGGAAGTCCGGGCAGCGGCACCAATTTTATGGCTGAAGCCGTATTCAAGGCATTAGGAATTCCTCTGGACTCATTTAAAGACAGCCGACTCTCCTTTACTGAAAGCGCTAACGCTTTGAGAGACGGTACAATTGAACTAGGCTTCTGGAGTGTAGGACCACCTACCAGCTCTATTCTGGATTTGGCAACTACCCATGATATCAGAGTTATAGAATTCACACCGGAGCAAACAAAAAAGATCGTTGCGTACAACAATGCTTACACGTCAGTAGATCTGTTCGGCGGCGCGTACCGGGGCGTTGACAAACCCGTACCTACAATCGGGGTGATGAATGTAATTATCTGTCAGAAATCTCTGGATACGGATTTGGTTTACAAGCTGGTTAAGGCGCTGTTTGAAAATAACGACTACTTGCGTAAGATTCATCCTTTGGCTGCCTTTACCACACCTGAAAATGCAGTCAAGTATTCGCCGATTCCCCTGCATCCGGGTACAATCAAGTATCTGAAGGAAAAGGGCATTGCAGTCCCTGCAAAGCTGATACCTTAGATGCGAAAAATGACCAGACCGGGTGTTATAATTTTATCTTTAGTCGGCCTGATCTTTTCATTAATCCTGACCGCCTGGCTGATGCCAGGCGGCCTGGAGCTGCGGGTAACACCTGTAAAAGGGGGTAAACCATTGCTGGTATTATCCCTTGAGCCGGGTGAACGATTTACATTGCATTATTACCATTCGGTTGAAAATGCTCCCATATGGGAAGAGCACAGTCTGGATGAAAAAGGACGCATCTATATTGAGGAGGAGCGATATTTGAAATTTGGGGCCGGCATGGGCCAAATGCCTGGCGTTGGGCGTATGGTGCGGCGCGGCCCTTATAAGGTTATTGAGAACATGCACATGCCGACGGGTAATTTCATCCTGCGGGTGGGAAGCCCCGGGGTGGACCATACTGTCATATGGCGAGGTATCAGCAAAAATCTTTCTTCGGTGGCACCACACAGGGCCGTGCGCTTTTCTGCCAGGCCGGTGAGCATGCTTTACCGGGTATGGCGTTGCCTTTACCCCCATCCCGCCACTCCCACTGACAGCTAAAGGAGCGACCGATGTCCGAGGTAATTCCCCCTGAGAACAAGGCCCCCCATGCACAAATTACTACTGCAACCAGTGCAATACCCGCGGATCGCAACCAGTCCCTGGTTAATATAATTGCCGGGATAGTGATGATCCTGGCCGTCACCTTAAGCATATACCAGCTTTACACAGCCGGCATAGCCGCCCTTACCGCCCTTGTACAGCGGTCCATCCACCTGGGTGCCATCCTTTCCCTGACTTTTTTGCTGAAACCCCCTTTCAAAGGGGCCCGCAAGGATAAATTAACCTTTTGGTTCTTTTTCGACTGGGTACTGGTTTTTGCATCAGTATATTGTACATTTTACATCTGCTACAATCTCACAGCCATATTTGAACGCCAGGGAGACTGGCTGAGAAGTGACCTGGTGGTTAGCGTTATCGGCACTATCCTGGTACTTGAGGCCTGCCGCCGGGTGATCGGTTTTATTATGACAGGAATATGCGCAACAGGTATCTTATATGCAATGTACGGGCCTTATATGCCTGAGTTGATAATTCACAAGGGTTACAGCATAGAGCGCATTGCCACCACCTTATGGCTTACCACCGAGGGAATCTTCGGAATTCCTATTGGAGTGGCCGCTACTTTTGTCTTTGTTTTTGTACTCTTTGGTGCAATTTTAGAGACCACCGGCGGCGGAGCCTTCTTTATTGATCTTGCCTATTCACTTACGGGTCGCTTTTCAGGCGGTCCTGCCAAGACCGCAGTTGTCGCTTCGGGATTTATGGGCTCAGTTTCAGGATCGGCTGTGGGGAATGTAGTAGCCACCGGTTCCTTTACTATTCCCATGATGAAAAAAGTCGGCTACAGACCGCATGTCGCAGGGGCTATAGAGGCCGCCGCATCAACAGGCGGTCAGCTTATGCCACCTATCATGGGGGCAGGGGCATTCTTAATGGCCGAGTTTACCAATACAAGTTACCTTACAATCATCAAGGTGGCGTTGATACCTGCCATCATGTACTACATAACGGTGATACTATTCGTACACTACGAAGCTCAAAAGTACGGTTTGAAAGGACAACCAAAAGAGAGTCTGCCACGAGTCATGAACGTAATCAAAAAGGGACTGCACTTTATAATTCCCGTATTGATATTGATTTATGTTCTGGTGTCAAACTATTCGCCCATGATGGCCGGATTTGTTGCTGTGATGAGCACTTTAATCACCAGCCTGATTGCAAACACTGTTAAATGGGCGGTGGATACTACTCGTCTGCCCAGGGGGGATTCCCAGCGAATAAGCCTGGGTAGATTCGGTCTTAATGAGTTTAAATTATTAATCAAGGCTCTTGAAAACGGAGCAAAAAATGCGATTATGGTCTCTGTGGCATGCGCAGCGGCAGGTATAATCGTAGGTATGGTCACACTAACAGGCATGGGACTTAAGTTCTCAAGCCTAGTTTTGGATCTTAGCTATGGAATTGAAGTCCTTGCTATCCTTTTGATCGGTGCAGCATCCCTGGTACTTGGTATGGGGCTTCCGGTTACTGCAAGTTATATAGTTCTGGCAACACTGGCCGGTCCAGCACTTATGGATATGGGAGTGCCTATAATGGTAGCCCACATGATCGTATTCTGGTATTCACAGGATGCCAATGTAACTCCTCCGGTAAGCCTGGCAAGCTTTGCAGCCGCAGGAGTAGCTGGGGCCAACCCCATGAAAACCGCGTTTACTTCATGGAAGCTTGCCAAGGGGCTTTATATCATTCCCATTATAATGGCTTACAGGCCGCTTTTAGGCATGGGAGAGAATTACGAGTTAATGCACTGGGAGGTGGGGGTGGCCATGCTTATGACAACATTGGGGCTGATAGCATTTGCTTCCGCACTTGAACGATATTTTTTACGTAAAGCTACCTGGCCGGAAACCATTCTTTTCTGGCTGGCCGCTGCCGGACTATTCTGGCCGGAATATTGGGCCGACCTGGCCGGTATAATCATCTTTGCGGGCGCAGTACTGCTGCAGAAATACTACACACCTGACCCGGATAAACCGGAAAAGTGCCTTGTGAACTAAAGTTTGAACCTGAGTAGACCTTAAACCTTCTTTACTTTCCACATTCCGAATTCGAATCATTCCACATTCCGCATTCCCAAATCCGCATTCGGACTATTCCCCCATCATCGCTGCCGGCCACAAATA